>CAILKC010000425.1 GCA_903834675.1 uncultured Victivallales bacterium
CTGCACTGGCGTTACCCAAGACGAGATACTGCTGGGCAAAGGCTTCTTGCTTCGGGGTCAGCATGGGGGGCCCTCCTTGCCCTGGAGGACCGGACGCCTCATATGATCGGGGTCGCTCAGACACCGGAGCAGTTCCGCAGCGACCTCGTTATCTTCAAGGTCAAGGAGCAGTGTCCGCTTATCCGGCCCCGTGCGCAGGGCGCCACGGCCAAGTGGCTTCCAGGTGTCGTTCCGTTTCGGGTTCAAGCGTTTGTTCATGGGGGTCACCTAGTTGACTTGGGGTTCACAAACCACAGTTCATGGGGGCGGGCAGAGGCTCCGGGACGAGCCCACAGCACGGCCTGTAGATAGCCACGCTCTTCGAGAGTGCCAAGGACCTTACTGGCGGCTTCGGTGCTGTCGCAGCCCGGCAGCCCGGCCTGTACAAGGTCGCGGGCCTTGACCGCAACCACGGCCCCGCAGCCTTCGGCCTCGCGCTTCCCGGCCAGACGGGCGCCCCCCTGAACAATCCATTCCCACGCGCGGGCGGCGGCGGCGGCCTCTGGCGTTTCTCCGATAACCCCAGCGGCGCGCTCGGCATGGATTCTCAGATGGTCACACAGACGGATTGCGGCATCCATATCAGCGAGGCTCACCACCAACCCCGGAACGGCCTGGCCAGTGCTTACCGACTCGACTACGGCAAAGAGCAGCGCCAACCGCGCAGCGTGTTCGCGGCACTTCCCCAGCCAGGTAGCGAGAAAGACGTTTCCGGCCTGCGCTACCTCGTTCAGTTCGCGCCCCCAGCGGCCATAAGAACTGCGGAATAGGTCGTAAGCCTCGGGCGCCAATGTGGCAGGCAAAGGCCCATGGTTGCCGTCGCGGTCGATGGCCGTGGACAGATTCAGGATACCGGTTACCGTGTTGCGATAGGCGCGCGCTACGCGGTCGGGTACTGAATCTGTCGGGTATTCGGTAGCGCCCCCACCCGGCGGAACCACATACATGAACCTGGCCAGGAAGCCGCTGGCGCGGGCTTCGGGGTCTGCCCCGATGGCTTGAAGCGCGTCCGGTTGGGTAAAGAGCAGCGCCGACAGGCAAGGTGACCGCAGGTCGTATGGTGGCCGTCCTTGCCGATCTACACGGTGCGGGTCACCAGCGTGAGCCTTTAACCATAGGTCAAGGTCTCCACCTTTTTCGTTGTAGCGCCCGCGCGCCAACTGGAGAACCTTACGCGCTTCACTACTGACAACTCCCATGCGTTCACTATTACCGGCGAGGCGCTTCCCCAGGGCTTCGCTGGTGGCATCTTCAGCGAAAAGGCGGGGCTCCTCGGGTTCCTCACCTACCTCCAGTTCCAACCGGGCCAGGCGCGCTTCAAGTTCGCGCATATCGGTGTCAGGCTTCCCGGCCTCGCGCTTCATCGCGGCACGACGGCCGTCGATCACTAACTGCGCAGCCTGCCACCTGGCCAGCCGGTTGCGAAAGGCATCCAGTTGCCCGGCCTCCCAATCCAAAAGCGGCGGGAGAAACGGACGCATTACAGAGGTCTTTCCCGTGCCGATACCAGCAGCCACCAGCCAATAGGTGTTGGCGCGGCATACGTGCCCCGGTTTGATCGTCAGCTCTACACGGTTAGCCAGAGCAATGCTGGCCATTCCCAGCGCCCCAGCAGCTGCCAAGGATTCATGTACGCCGACAGCAATTGCTACGTCCTGCCCCATGGCCTGCAACGCGCTCGGCATGGTATCCCAAGGCCAGGGGGGAAGTTCGAGTGCCACGGCGCCTAACGGCGACGGGGTGACCCAAGGCTCAGGCGCCTCAGATGGGGGGGTTGCCGTGGTCAGAATCGGGCGCAATCCCTCCCGCCTCTGGAAAGGTGGCGGTACGGCGTGGGGTTCGGTCTGCCCTTTGCGCAGCCCGCTGGCGATGGTGGCGGCGGCTTCGCGCTCTGGCAGCCCACACTGCCGGGCGGCGGCCAGTAGAACAGCATCGGCCTCAGACTCAGGGAGTGCCCCCGCGCCAACAAGGTGCCCTATCTTCAAGGCTGCGGTATTCAGGCGCTCGTTGCGTCCGCCCTCGATGGTTCCCGCGACGGCTTGAGCTTCTCCGGCCAGGGCGGCGGCGGCATATGCATCCGTGCCCGCCCCTATAACAGCATCCCAGGCGAGTTCGTGCCCGTCGTTCTGGGGCGGAACCTCGGGTCGGTACTCGTCCCGCCAGGGAAGTGCGGGGACGTCGCGCATAACCCTATAGGTGCCCCCGCTCGAGTGCCGCGACGGCGGGGCCACGACCTGGCGGCCTGTACTCAGCAGGTCCCAGCCGGGCACCTTTGCGGAAGCCGGCGCGGCCTGCCCCTCGCAAAGGATGAAGTACAGGTGACAGCGGCCCGGTTCGGCATTGGTACGCGCGACCGTGTAGGTGTTCACGGCCTCGGGATGATCCAGTTCCCAGCGGAGAAAAACGGGGGCGGCGTCGAAGTCGAGAACAACCAGTCGCGATGGTTCGCCGGTCAGCAGCCCGATGTTCGGCGGGTTGGCGGTGTCCCAAGTGGCGGCGGCCTCTGTTGGGGTCAGGCGCAGGTTTGGCCAGCCCCGCCCGATAGGCTTCTTTCCGCCCGGTTCAACCGGTATCGGATACCAGCCCCGCTGTAGGTAGGATGAAGCAGCCTGGCAATGACGGGTCGGATTATCGGACGAGGGTTGCATGGGTGCTCTTTACCGCTTCAAGCGGCTTCGGAGAGGTTAGGAAGCTTTTCGGGACATAGGGCCTGCCCTTGCGACAGGTTCCGCAGATGGCGCAGAGATTGCCAACCCCGGCCCGCATTTCGCGATAGACGGTCGGGGTGTCATCCTGACAGCGATAGCACCAGTCGAAAGCTGGTCCGGTCGTCGTGGTCATGGGGTGCCTACAGTCTGGGAAGCAATGAACTGTTCAAGGTCGCAGACCCGGTAGCGCACGGCCCGACCTAGGCGGACACAGGGGATGATGACCTTGCCCGAGCTGCGCCAGTTTGACAGGGTGCCCATGCTGACGGCCAAGAAGGCGGCGGCCCCCCTCTCGGTCAGTAGTTTGCGAGCGTCGGCGTTTTCTTGCATTGCTTGCCCCCTGTTGCGGTTTGCGTCCTGCGCTAATAACTCGCGCTACACCATTCCCATGGGCGTCAACCTGTGCTATAGTAGGGCATTCTACGCACAGAAAGGTGAAGCCATGGCCAGGCCGCACAGGTACGCGACAACACAGGTAGCCAAGAAAGTGGGGGTTCACAGGAACACGGTTACCCGCTGGGCGGATGGTGACTTGCCGGCAGGGTTTCCGATTCGGGTACCGCTGAAGACCACGCCGACGGGCAAGGTCCTACTACACCCGGCAGAGGTGGCCAAACTCAGGGCGTGGGCACTGACGGCAACTGCCGGAAACCGGGGCGCGGCCCTCGCGCCCGTCAGGCAACAGATTGAAGCAAAACGGACAGCGGCAGCGAAACAGGCAGAGCAGGAGCGAAAGGCAGCAAGACGGGCGGCACTAGAAGCAGATCCAAAACGCCGCGAGCGTCTAGCCAGGGCCAAGGCGAGGGTCCTGGAATCGCAGCGCGATACTCGTGCGCGCTATGCTGCTCTGGATACTCCAGACCCTAGCTGGACCCCTCTGCGCGTGGCTATGTGGGTGCAGTTCAGGAAACGGGCGGGGCTGCCTACAAACTTCCCCCCAATTCAGCCACCCCCGCCACCATTGCTGCAGGTGCTGGCCGTAATCGTGAAGGCAAGAGGCAGTGGGACGGTAGAGCAAGCCCTTGAAACGTTGCAGAGCCTACCCCCTGCGGAGCGTCAGAACGTTATCTCTAGACTTCGCGCGCGGTACATGGCAATCACAGAAGCGGCCATGCGTGGGGACGCCTAAGCCCCGTCCGCCTTCCTGCCTGCAGCCAGCATGGCGGCGGCGGCCTGCTCGACTGACGTGCGTACCGGGTCAAGGTCCAACCTGGCATAGATCGCGGTTGCCGCCAGGCTCTTGTGCCCAAGGCTCTTTCCGATGATCGCGAGCGATGAACCGGCGGCGGCCTGCCAACTGGCCATGGTACGGCGGAGGTCGTGCGGGTGTACGTCCGTCAGTTCGGCGCGCTCGCATATCCGGCGCCAGGCGCGCTGAGGGTAGCTCACAAGGGGCACTTTGCCCGTCGCGTGCCCAGATGGAAAGACGTACAGGTGCAACACCTGTTCTCCGCGCGCGGCGGCCTGGCGGGCCTGCAAAATCGCAACGGCCGAGGCAGGCAAGACAACCCGCATGGGCGCCCCGTTCTTACTCGCCTCGCTCGGGATGGTCCATAGCCCGCCAGCCAGGTCCAAGTCTTGCCAGCGCATTCCCGCCACGTTGCCCCGGCGCGCCCCCGTAAGGAGGCAGAGCATAAAGAAGTCCCTCCACACGGGCAACTCACCGTCCAGAGCCTTACACAGCCGGTTCAACTCTGCCCCCGTAAGAAAGCGCTCTCGCTCGGGTTCAGGGTACATCGTCAGCTTGACCCCCCGGTTTGCGGCGGGCACTCCAGGCAACTCCTGGCGGATCCCCCATTGCCAGACAGACCGAACCATAGCCATGGAGCGGTTAGCCATTACAGGGCCGTGGTCTTTGCCCAGGCGAGTGTGCAGCCCGGTTAGCATGGGCAGGGTCAACTCTTCCATCCGTTTGCCGGCCAGAGGGGCAAGGTACACGCGGAACTGCCGCTCAACTTCCTTACCCCCGTCCTTGTGGTGCTCGCTGGCGTAGGTGGCCAGGTACTGAGCGAACAGAGAACCAAAGGTCGGCGCCTCGCGGGCCTGGCGCCGGGCCTGTCCAGGGTCGTCGCCACGGGCAGCGGCGGCGTTCATCCTGAGAACTTCCTGGCGGGCCTGCTCGGGCAATACGGCAGGGTATGGCCCAATGGTTACGCGGACCTTTCGCCCAGCCAACTTCCGTTGGAACAGAAACACACGGCGCCCGGTCGGCAGAACACGCAGCCACAGCCCCGGCGTTCCGGTGTCGGCATAGTACATCGGCCCCCCCGTCGGCGTGGGCAGCGCCTCGACGGCGGTTCGTGTCAGGTGAAGGGTGCGTTTAGCCATGGCCTGTTACCCCAGTTTGTTGGGTTTGTAGGGTTTGTAGGGTAGTAGAGAATGAAAACCACACAGGGAGAATGCTGGTGTAGGACTCGAATCCGTGCCCCCTATATGCCACCTGAACTAATGATAACCAATGAGAACCAAGTAGCTACAGGTAACATAGTACGTTCTGTAACGTGCTGACCAGTGAGAACAAATGATAATCATGGGGCTTAAATTAGAAAGGTGTTATGTGTAGCGCTATCAGATCGCCCACGACGAACGCTACGGGTGGGATTGAGGCGGGGGGCTATTGCGCCCCTTCGGGGCTCGGGCACATGGAACCTGTTTACCCAGCCCGCTGGGCTGGGCTGAGGGATGGCCGCACCTACGGCGCTGAAATCGGGCACCAAGGCCCAAAGGGGCGCCGACGCCGCGGCGCCCTCCAACGCCCTTCGCCGCCGCGGCGGACAAGGGGCGGAATGGGAAGCGCCTGGTGTCCTACGAGGTTGCTGCAAGTCACCTACAAGCAGGATCCCCGGCTGGTGCCGGACCTGACCGCCAAAGACCTCCGGTGCCCCGGCAGGGGATTCTGCCATTCGTCAGTGGCGCATGCCGCGACGATGACTGACGACCAGGGGCGCATACGGGTCCTGGTGACCGCGGTCGGGCCAGGCCCGGCGTCGGCGGTTGTCGATCTCGGGAAGACTGCCAAACCGTTGACTTCCCGCTATGGTGGCACGGTCGCGCTCGGTGACGGGAAATACCGGTTCACCGGCATGGACATCGCTTCCGACATACTCGCCGATGCCCAGTAGAGAGAGGTCCGCATGACGCAAGGACTCAACGGTCTAGAGCGCACGCTGCACGTTCTCGATTTCAAACCCACCGACCGCGTGCCGGTGGTCGGCGGCTTTGTGCGGCATCCACCGTTTCTGGCGGCGGCGGCCGGGGTATCTGTGGACGAGTTCTGGCGTGATCCGCGCAGGGTGGCGATTCGCGCCTTCCGCAACCTGGGCGTGGACGTGATCATCGGGCTGATCCTGCCCACTGCGGACTCCGCAATCGGGGCGCAGGTGGAACACCACAAGACCCGTCGCTTTGACAGTCCGGAAGCGATGCTCGACGAGATTGCCAGATTGCCGAGTCTGACCGAACTGCGTCGGACCTTCGATTTCCAGAAGGAATACGACGCCTACCTGGCACTGTACCGAGAGGGGCAGGCGGCCATCGGCGACGACATCCTCTGGATCCCAAATACCTTCCACTGTGTGGCGCAGTTCCAGAACGAGGGCTACTTCGGGGCCGAGAACTACTACATGGCCCTGGCCCTGTACCCCGAGGCCATGGAGCGCTTCTTCGAACAGTCCGGGGAGCGGGCCTTCCTGCGCAACACCGCGGTGGCCAAGGCCATTGTCGACCACGGCCTGCCGCGGGTGATGTGGCTCGGTCAGGACGCCTGCGACAAGCGCGGGCCGTATATCGCTCCGGAGAAGATGAACGAGATCTACATCCGCCACGTCAAGCGCTCCCTGCAACCCCTCAAGGATGCCGGCATCAGGATCCTTTGGCACTCCGACGGCAACATCATGCCCATCGTGCCGTACCTGCTCGACGCCGGCGTGGACGGCTTCCAGGGGTTGCAGGAGACCATCGAAACGAGGATTGATGTCGCGGCGCTGCGCGAACTGAAGACGCGCGAGGGCCGACCACCGGTCATCGTCGGCAGCGTCTCCAGCGTCACCGTCATGCCGTTCAGCGCGCCGGAGGATGTCCGCGCCGATGTCCGCCGTTGCCAGACGCTCGCCGCGGCCAAGGGCGGCGGCTGGCTGCTGAACTTCTCCTCGTCCCTCGGGCCGGAATGCCCCATGGCGAACATCCAGGCCTTTTTCGAAGCGGCAACGGGCCAATGAACAAGGAAAAGGCCTGACTGCACAAAGCAGCCGGTGGCCGCAACTGAACCAGCGCCTCTGGCGCTAACGTCAGGAGTCCCGGCTTCAGCCGGTCCTTGCCCCCTGAAGGGGGTACTCCTAACGCCGCCTTCGGCCGCAACCAAACCTTTGTTTCGGAGCACGTGCTCTAAGAACGCATCCTCTGCGCCATGCGCGGCGTGCCGCCCGTCCGGCTGCCCAGACCGCACCACCCGATTGGAGTCTTCGAGGGCAAGCCGGAAGCGGCCACCTTTCCAAGGTCATCCGGCAACTGCATCGATCGGTTGCCGCGTCGGAAGACCCCGGCGGGACAAGCCCGCCATGGGCAGGCCAGGAAGGCTGCGCAGTCGCCGGATGCGTCTCTTTCCTTCCTCGCCGTTCTGTCGGTCAGGACTTGGCTGCTGTTCCTGCGGACTGCGTTCAGGTTGGCTCCGACCAGCTCGGCCTGTCGCCGAGAGCGACCTCCTCGATTTCGAGGGCCGCTTGCAGGATGGGGCGGGTGCCCTTGCCCGGCGGGGTCAGGTGGGTGTTGACCGGGACTCGGCTTGGCGCCGGTTCCCCGGGGGGCGGGGCGTCTCGATAGTGGCTGGGAGGGACTGCCCAGTGCTGGCGGAAGGCGCGCGAAAACGAGTGGCTGTCGCGGTAACCGAGATCGTAGGCGATGGCCTTGACCGGGCGCTGGCCGGCGCGCAGTTGGCGGGCGGCTTCGGCCAGGCGGGCCTGCTTGTGGTAGGCATTCGGGGTGATGCCGTAGCGGTTGCGGAAGCCGCGGATGAGATGCTCACGGCTGATATTGGCATTGCGAGCCAGTTCGGCGATGTGGACCGGGCGGCGTGCGGCCAGATCCAGGGAGGTGCGAATCCGTTGCCAGAGATCGCCCCCCCCTGGTTCGATCGAAGCGACGGTCAGGCGTGCAATCGCCGCCAGCAGTTCAAGCGCCGCAATGCGGGTCCTGAGGACGGCCAGCTCGTGGACGCGCTCGATATGCAGGCAGATGTCCTGGAAGCGGTCCACTATCTGCTGGAACTCATTGCCGGTGTGGATGCACTCGGGCAGGGCGCCGACGCCCGCCAGGTGCGGCGTCGCCTCGTCCAACGGGGGCGGCGCCAGGCGGGCGTGGATCTGGTAGAAGCGGATTCCGGGACTGGTGCCGTATTCGTGGCGCGGAGTTGGGCGGAAGCAGACCAGGTCACCGGCGTGGGCCTGGCCGCCGTGTCCGTCGGCCGCCTTGTACCCCAGGCGCCCCGACTCGACCAGGATGAAATGGTGGCTGCGCTCGATCCGGTAGCGGAACGCCGCCGCCCGCCGGAAGTGGTAGTAGCCGGCCAGGGCAATCTCCGGCTGGCAGTCCTCGATCCGCAACCTGTCCTGATCAACGGGCTTGGGAGCCGGGCCGCCAGGGCCGGGGGAGCGTAAGGTCTCGTGTCCGTCAAGCCCCATGGAAGATCACTTTCTGTATCCTGTTTCAGCCTGTAACGCAACCCTCCGCGGATTCGACCAAGGCAACTGTCAACTATAGTTAGGGGGATCGAGGACACCAGAGGCCAGATGATCCTCTGTGACAGAAAGTGATAATCGGTTCGGGAGGTCAAACATGATGAGGAACGCACTTCTGTCGATGTTCGCCGCGGTCGCGCTGGCGGGACTGGCACTGATAGTGGGAGCAAGCAGATGCCAGGGGCAAGAACCAACGGCACTTACCTTGGCGGAGAACGGGACGACGGCGTATGCGATCGTCATGGGTGCCGATCCGATCCCGGCCGAGCAGACCGCCGCAAAGGAGCTTTGCGAGTACCTGAAAAAGGTCACCGGTGCGGAGTTCAAGGTAGCCACGGAGTCTGCGGCGGTGAAGCCGGCGAAAGCCATCTACCTGGGCTGGACAACGTTCGCCGCCAGCAAAGGCATCGACGGCGCCAGGCTCGGGCCGGAGGAGTGGGTCGTCAAGACCTTCGGCGACGATATCGTCATCAGCGGTGGCCGCCCGCGCGGCACGGTGAACGCGACCTACGAATTTCTCGAGTGGCGGGTGGGGGTGCATTGGCTTGACCCGGTTACCGAAGTCATCCCTTCACGCCCGACGCTTGAGATGGCGGCGCCGGAGATGAATGGGCGCCCCACATTCCCCCTTTACAGGCACGTGGTCACGCAAGGCGGTTTTTTCTTCGACGGTAATGATTCCGCAGAACGGTCCAGTTTCGCGGCCCGGTTTTGGGATTTCAACAACATGGATCCCGGCTACATCGACGATCCGTTGACGGGGCGGTATCGCAAGTTGGGCTGGCATCCGAATTTCGCCCATACATTCGGCGCGCTCATTGACCCGGACGAGTACGCCAAGGACCATCCTGAGTACTTCTCCCTCTGCCGGAAGGCGGATGGGACGCTCTACCGGAACACCGACGGACGGGGGACGAAAAACTCGTGGTTCAGCCTCTGCCTTTCGAGCCCGGCGGGGCGCGGCATCGTCATCGAGAAACTCCGTGGCGCCATCAGAGCCGACCGTGAGAACGCGGCCAAGCGCGGGCTGCCCGCGCCGACCATCTATGACGTGTCGCCGAACGACTGCGCACCTGTGGGCTGCCTCTGCCCGGATTGCCAAACAATCATAGCGCGCGAGGAGGCGGACAGCGGGCTGTTGATCGACTTCATCAACGAGATCGCGGACCGGCTCCGATCCGACTTTCCCGACATCCTGCTCCAGACCTTCGCCTATATGGATACCGAGAAAGCACCGAAACGAATCCGCCCGCGCGACAACGTGCTCATCCGCTGGTGTGATTACTACACCGGGCCGGAAGCCAGCGAACTCACCGTGCCGCTTACGAACGAGCGCAACCGACACCGCCGGGCGCTCATTGAGCCCTGGGGGAAGATCGCGAAGCATGTCGCTGTCTGGGACTATTGGCGCCAGTACGTGGGCAACTTTTTCGACGGCAACACTCGCGGCTTCTATGCGCCCCTGGTGAACATCCGTTGCCTGAGGCCGGATCTGGAATACTTCCAGGCGAACCATGTCAGGGCGCTTTTTCTCGATTGCAACGATTGGTACCGCCAGTATTGGACGGGGCTGGAGAAGTCAGACAGTAGCTACGGGGACGACGTGCAGAGCTTCCAGCCTCTGCGAGTCTGGCTCGGGCTCAAGCTCACGCATGATCTGAAGCGGGACCAGCAGGAATTGCTCGAGGTCTTCTTCGCCGGCTACTACGGACCGGCGGCGGGCAAGATGCGGGAGCTCCTCGCCTACATCGAGAAGCGCCAAGACGAGTGCGGCCCGAAACTGAACACCGCGTTTCTTGATAAGGGGCGGGATTCCTACTATCAGGCCCATCTCGACCTGGATTTCTTCATCATGGCACGCAAGCTCTTGGCTGAGGCCGAGGCGCTGGCGGCCGATCCCCGGCACCGTGCACACGTGTCCCGCGAGCGCATTCCGGTGGATTCGGCGCTGCTGCACCTGGAGCCGAGCCTCCGCCGGACGTACTGCGGTCAAGGGCAGCGGACTTGGCCCTTCGACCGTGTCCAAGTGCTGGCGGGCTACGAGGATGCCTTCAAGCGTTATCTCGAGATCAATGCAGCAGGGAAATTCAAGGAAGCGGTGCGTGCGCGCATCGAGCAGCGTCTGGCCTATCTACGCACCATGGCGATGATAAGCCCCGACAGCCTCCGCTACCGGGCCGCACCCGCCGCGGCAGTGACGCTGGACGGTGTCCTCAACGAGCCTGTCTGGCAAACGGCTGAGCCGCTCAGCCTGACCCCGATCAGCAAGGGGGCCGCCACCAAGGCCAGGACGACCGTCCGCCTTCTCTGGTCGGAGAGTCGGCTATACGTGGCCTGCGAATGCTTCGAAGACCGAATCAAGGACATGCAGTTCGAGCCTCGCAAACAGGATGATACGGAAATATGGCGCGAGAGCTCGGTCGAGGTCTTCCTCAACCCCAGCGGCGACCGCAAGAACTATTTCCAGCTCATGATCAACCCGGCCGGAGCGCTCGCGGACATCGCCTATGTCTCCTATGACGTGGCCGCCAAGTCGGACAAATCCTGGCAAAGTCAGGCCGAAATCGGAGTAAGAATCAACGCCGATTCCTGGGTGCTCGAATTGGCCATCCCCTTCGAGGCGCTAAAATTCAAAGCCGAGAAAGGCGCGGCACTGGTGGCCAACGTCGGCCGTTCGCGTGTGCTCAAGCCGGACGGCAAGGAGAGCGCCGACCAGCGCAGCTCCCTGTCGCCGCTGCTCACGGGCCATTTCCATGACTTGGAGAAGTTCGGCACGGTCATCCTTACGGGTGAAGAGGTGCTACTCTCATCCTTTGAAGGCCCCCGGGACACGCCCGCCATGACCCCTAAGACCTGCGGTGTCGCCGTAGTCGCCGAGAATGCGACCGAAGGGCGGTCCGCCCTGTGCCTGACCCTGGCCAAGGGCAAACCGGAGGCCGACCAGGGTGTCACCTTCAAGGCGGGCGAGCTGAGCGACTGGTCGAAGTTTGCGGAACTGCGCGCTGATATCTTCGTCGACGGCCAAGACGAGCTCAAATGGTCAGTCCGCATCGAGTCCGACCGGCTGCGCGAGGGATTCAGTCCTACCGGCAACTCTGCCTTGGATCAGGCCGCCAAACGCAGGTTTTACTATTACGGGAACCCGAAACTCAAGCCCGGCTGGAACAAGAACTTCATTCTGGCGTACCTGACCAGCATGCCCGGCACGCCCAGGGCCGACTCGTACCTTGATCTGAGCGCGGTTAACAACTTCTACTTCTTCAGCTACGGCCAGGAGAAGGAAGGAGTACGCATCTTTCTCGACAATATCCGGCTTGGGCGCAAGAAAACTGAGCTTAAAGGAGCCTTAAAATGACTGCTCGACAGAAGGCATTCAGCAAAGACTTGCCGGTAGTTTGTTCCGACGCTTTCGCCTTTGAGCTCGACACACGCGACGGCCTCAAGGCGTTGCGCTGGCGGAACCAGCGGACCGGCCAGACGCTCGACCTGGGCGGCGGCGCGGAGTTGGAGGTCGAGGTGGACGCGGCCAAGGACCGCATCTGGATCGAGGGCTGGAACTTTCAGCGCACCGACCGGGAGCCGGTCGCGCCGGAGGCGGAGAGCGGCTTCAAGGCCGGCTATCACCGCTTCGACTATCCGGATATCCACGAGCACCTCGCGGACGCCGCGCGCTGGCCCGCCGCCACCGGGCTGTTCTTCCTGGTCGCGGATACGACCTATTGGGCCTGGGCGCGGACCCGCGTCTTCCTGCCCGAGTCCGCCGCGGGAGAACCGTTGACCTTCAGACTGGGCGGTTTCGGGATCGGGGATTTCCGCCACACGCGGGTCTTTGTCAACGGCGCGCTGCTTGGCGAGCGGCGGGTTGACGGCCGCTGGTTCGAGCCCGGCGCCTACGTCGTCGGACCTGGCGACCCGGCCTACGCGGCGTTGCGTTTCGGCCAGGTCAACGTCCTGGCACTGCAGCTTGGCGGAGCCATCGACCGCAGCGAACGGCTCGACGAATTCGATCCCGCCCATGCGCACCATTTGCCCTATCAGCAGGTCACCCAGCCACCGTATCTCCAGCAGGTCGAAGTAGGCGAACGACCGATGTGCAAGCTCTCATTCGCGATCGAGTCGTGCCTCAACCTCGATGGGGCCGCGGGCACGGAACTGCGCGTGATCTTGGCCGCCGCCGAGGCGCCGCTCAAGGCGGAACTGCATTACCGCCCTGCCGACGCCGGACGTACGCTGTTGAAGTCGGTCACGCTGGTCAATACCGGCAGCCAGTCGGTGCGGTTGACGAACCTCTGCCTGGGCGACTACCCGACCGGCGCAGTCGTGACCGAGGGCGACATGGGGTTCCCCGTCTACGCCGACGGTGCGTTCTTCCTCTCCCTCGATCACCCGGCGGGGTGGGCCATGGGCGCCGGGGGACGCGTCCGCCTGCGCCAGTTTCCGGGTGCCCTGCTGCGGCCGGGAGAGCGTTTTTCCTGCATGAACACCGTGCTGGGCGTGGCCGACGCGGGCGGCGCCCGCGCCGCATTTCTCGAACACCTCACCCCGCGCACGCGGCGGGTGCGCCGCGGCCACGACCGGCCCTACGCCATCATGTCCATGTTCGGCGGCTGGCCGATGGTCGAGCCGGAGAAACTGCTTGAGGACGAGCTCTCGGAGGAGACCTGCCTGCGTTATGCACAGTGGTTGAGTGCCTTCCGCGACCGCACCGGTACGACGTTCGATCTGGTCTCGGTGGACTTCTGGCAGGATCCGGCGGCCGACCTGGTCAAGTTCAACCACCGTTTTCCCGACGGTTTCGACAGGGCGCGGCAGGCGCTGACGGCAACCGGGGCGCGGCATGGCCTGTGGATCGACAGTTCCGGATTTGCCCGCTGGCACGTCGGTCTCAACCCCCTGGTGCTCAACTGCCTGGTCGGTCAGCCGTCCTACGCCGCCCGCGGGTTTGACAAGGGCTGGGGCTATGCGCCGATCTGCCGGGCGGCCGAGCCGGTGCGTTCGATCTTCCGGAGCGCCTTTTTGCGGCACGTGCGCGAGGGCGGGGCGCGGCTGCTGAAATTCGACAACCTGGGTTCGACCTGCCACAACCAGAGCCACGGCCATTGGCCGGGCCTCTACTCCACTGCGGCGATCTACGACAGCGTCATCGAGTTCTTCACCGCGCTCGACGAGGCCTGCCCCGAGGTGTTCATCATGCTTTACTGGGGCTACCGCTCGCCCTGGTGGCTGCTGTACGGCGACACGCAGTTCGAATGCGGCCTCAAGATCGAGGCCTCCTCACCTTCACCGACCCCGTCGCTCTACACCCGCGACGGTGTGACGGTCACCCTGGACCAGGGCACCGCGTTCATGGCCGACCTGCCGAAGCTGGGCAAGGATTCGCTCGGCGTCTGGCTGTCCCGCTGGCCATGGAACAGCTCCATCGGCAAGGAGCGCTGGCGGGAGGCGGCCGTCATGGATCTCTGCCGGGGCAACCTGCTCTTCCAGCCCTGGATGGGGGAGGATGCGCTCGAGGACGGTGACGAGCGCGACCTGGCCGGCTTCATGCGGCTCCTGCGCGCCCGCCCGGACTGTTTCCGCAACTCGCGGCCGATTCTCGGCGACCCGTGGAAAACCGAACCCTACGGGTATCTCTGTTCCGATGCGCAGCGCGCTTTCGTCGCGGTCAACAACTTCGGCTGGCGCGACTATGCGGTCAGCTTCGACGAGCCCAGCGCGTTCGGGCTGGCGGCGGCAGCGACGGCGGTCAGGGTCTTCCGTCACTACCCGGAACCGGGAGAGCTTTCTGAACCGGCCGATTGCCTGCGCCCGTTCCAGGTCGCGCTTTACGAGCTGGCGATCGATGGCGGCACGCCGTCTCTCGCCTCCGTATTTCCGAAGCTGAGCGGCTGCCGGAACTTCCGGAATGCCACGGTTGCCGTTCCGGTGGAGGTCAGAACGACCGATCCCGACCTTCCGAAGACGGCCGCGGCCACCGCCACCGCCGCCAATTACGACGAGGTCAAGACGATTTCGGACGCCTGGCGCGGGTTCGCCGTTTCCGGTTCAATGCCCGCCGCGGGCGCCGGCTTGCTGGCGCTTGCGGCGACCGCCTCCTGCGAAGGCAGGGCGGTGCCGACCGGCAGCATGGGCGCTTTCTTCCGAGCCCGGTGCGCCCTGACCGGCTCGCCGCTCGCCCTGACGCCTGTTCTTCCCGACAAGACCTACCCGGCCACCTGGCAGGCCTGGCGCGTCGGGGTTCCAGATGGGGATGCCGGACGGCCGTTCGAATTCGTCGTCTCCTGCCGCCTGCCTGGCGAGGTTGGCCTGGCGTTCACTGCACATTTCATTCCGGAGAGCGCATAAGAAGGGCTCGACAAGTCAAACCAAAGGACAGATTCATGAACAGCAAGAAATGTCGCCCTGAGGAAAGCGGCGTCTCAATCCAGCACTGAATATGGGGGCGTTCCGGAGCGGGCGGCGGCAAGTCCGAATTCTGACAACATGGGAATATAGGAAGATCGACAAGCCAAAAGATCACCGCATGAACGGAAAAGAAAGAACCGTCAAGGCGATTGGTTTTGAGGAGAAGGATCGGCTACCGGTGGTCGGCGGCTTTGTGCGGCATCCACCGTTTCTGGCGGCGGCGGCCGGGGTATCTGTGGACGAGTTCTGGCGTGATCCGCGCAGGGTGGCGATGTGCGCCTTCCGCAACCTGGGCGTGGACGTGATCATCGGGCTGATCCTGCCCACTGCGGACTCCGCAATCGGGGCGCAGGTGGACATCCACAAGAGCAGCCGCTTTGACAGTCCGGAAGCGATACTCGATGACATCGCCAAACTGCCAGGCCTGCCTGAAGTCCATCGAAACTTCAATTTCCACCTGCATTATGATGAATACCTTGCCCGCTACAAAGACGGCCAGGCGGACATCGGCGGCGATATCCTCTGGATTCCCAACTCCTTCAACCGTGCCGCCAGTTTTCAGAATGAGAGCTATTTCGGCGCCGAAAACTACTACATGGCGCTGACGCTGTATCCCGAAGAGATGAACCGCATCCGCGCGTTCTTTGACGCGGCGGTCTTGGCGTTGGCTCCACGCGAAGAGGGGCCGGGCGTTCCGAGAGCCGACGACGGAGTCAGAGAGTGAAACCGCACGGGCAGAACATCATAGATACCATCTGCTTGGGAGAACGTGAATGAGATACGGCATCGTTCTGGTTGGCCTGATCGTGGCCCTCGTTACGACGCGGGCGTCGTGTCAGACGGCTGGGTTTGTGCTCACCGAGGACTTCGCGTCCGACACCTGGGCACAGCAGATGAAGCTGGGGCCAGGCGGCCCGGGCAACACGCTGCAGCGCAGCGAAGCTGCGGGCCGTACGGCGTTGCTGCTCCACGACAACGACCCCCAAGGCGCCACCACGCTTGACGCGACGCTCGATCTGCCGCGCTCGGGGCGCGTCAGCGGCTTCGTCCTCATCCCCCGCCTACACGCCGGGGCGCCTAATGCGGCGGATGCCTACTTCGCCGTGCAGCTTCTGGGCGGCCCCGGCGGGCCCCGGTTTTTCTTGAACGGACGCCGTTCGACCGGCACCTGCAGCGTTCACCGGCGGCTCGAAGGCAAACAGGCAAGTCCGGTCGACCTGCCGAATGTGCTGCTCGACGACGTCTGGGTCCCGTGGCAGCTTGCCTGGGAATGGGACGGCGTCAGCCCACAGGGGCGCTGTCGGGTTGCCGTGTTCGACAAGGAGACCGACCCGCTGCCTTTCGACGCCGCGCCCATGAGCCTGCTGCGTATCGTCGGGGGCTGGAGTGCGGCGGTGCATACGGCGGTCCTGGTGACCGGTCTCCGGGTCGAGGCGGACGCCGCGGCCCTGCGCGCCGCTCTGCCGGACGAGGTCCTGCGCCGGCCGCCGTTTGCGCTGTCCGCACGCAAGACCATCCTGGCGGACAGCTTCGACACGCCTGAGTCCGCCGACCCGGCTATGCCTCAGGGCTGGTATACCTGGAAGCCGGACAGCGATCCGGGGCGTTTTGTCTTCGACCATGACTACGGCCGACGCGATGTCCACTCCGTGTGCCTGGCCGGCACCCTCAACGGGGTGTGGCAGCGGAAACTCCCGGCGCGACCCGGCGCCGTCTACCGCTTCTCGGGGTGGGTCAGGGCCGAACAGGCGGAAACGACTGGAGCGATCACCCTGGCCATGCAACCGAAGGTCCTCTCCAAGGCCACGGGCAAAGAGGCCTGGGCGGACAGCCGTAGCGTGCCCAACCAGGTCATGCCCCAGCCCGGGTGCTGGCAGTACCTGGAGACTTTCTGGACCGCGCCGGCCGCGGGCGAGTACCCCGAGGGCAAACTTACGCTCATCGACGTCGAGTTCCTCAGCAAGGCGCTGAAGGGCAAGGTGTGGTGTGACGACGCGCGCCTCGAGGAGGTCGAGGTCACGGCCCCCTGGCGCGATGACTTCGGGGACGCCGCCGGGGCCCGCGACGCCTGGCGGGTGTACGCCTTTCACGGGCTTGAGGGCCAGGCGGAGGTGGTGCATGAGCCCGAGGGCTTTACCGACCCCGGCGCCGTGCGGGTCAACCACCTGCGCGGCCAGGTCGGGTTCAGCGCGGCACGCCTGCTGCCGCGCGCGACCTTCGGCGCCCTGCGCGACTGGACCCTCGTCGTGCAGGCCATGGGACTGGCCGACGGCGTACCGGCCTTGAACGTCCAACAGCTCGACGACAAGGGCGAGATCCTCGAGACGAGCGCCGGCGCGGGCTCCGCCGGCAAACCCGGCTGGCGCGAGCATCGCACCTCCTTTGCGCTGCAGCCCCGAACGGCCCAGGTGCGGCTGCTGCTCGCCAACAACGGCAAGGGCAGCGCCGTGTTCGACAACGCCTGGCTGCGGCCGGCACAGGCCGACGAGATCGTCAGCCCCGAGGCGCCGCTGCCCGTGAGATTCCGCCTCTTCCCCGCCGACGTGATCGCGGCCATCGACGCCACGCCGGCCCTCATCGCGGTCCCGGCGGGGCAGGCCGGCGCGTTCAACCTGCATCTCTACGGTGACCGCGAGAGCAAGGCGCCGACGCGGCTGGAAATCGAGGTGCCGGACTGGCTCGTGCTGCGCACGGCGCAGATGGCCTGCTACGGCGAGAAGCCCCTCGAGCCGACGCGGGCCGTGGCCAGACAGGCGGGACGGAGCGTCTATACCTTCACCGATCCCTACCCCTGGCAGCGCTGGCAGGCCGGGAACCAGCCCAACCCCTATACCGGCCTGTTCACCGTCTGGCGAGCCGATGCCAAGCCCGGCGTCGAGGACAGTCTCGTGATCCGCACCTTCCTGGGCGACCAGACGGGGGAAGCACGCACGCTCAAGCTCGCCGTGCGGCCGCCGATCGTGCCGGTTCCCGAGCTGAAGGGGTTCGCCGTGGGTATCTGGGGCCTACCTTGGCTGAATGTGCGCGATACCGCGGCGCAGCGCGAGCTCCTCCGGACCTACGTGGATGCCGGTGTGCGCCGGGGCTCGATGCACGAGACTCACGGCTATGCCGTCCCGGTGATGACCGAGCTGGGCTTCAAGCCCGCGCTGGCCGTGATGTCGGACCTCACCGACCCCGTGACCTACCGCGCGCTGCCGGAAGGTCAGCGCCCACCGCTGGCGGTCACCTTCGAGGGGCAGCCCACGCAGCACTTCATCGCGCTGGGCGCGGCGTTGAACGATCCGGCCGTGCATGCCGCCTACAAAGCCCGCCTCAAGCAGAAGCTGCGCGGCTTCCCCGACAGCGCGGCGGACGCCTTGGCGGACATCGAGTTTTGGGGTGACGGCAGCGTCTCGCGCTCTGACTTCCATCCCAGCACCATCGCCGAGTTCCGCAAGCGCGCCAAGATCCCGCTCGACCAGGCCCTTACGCCACCGGTCATCGTCCAGGAGCACTACGCGGAATGGTCGCGCTTCCGCAATGACGTCGCCGCCGAATTGCACGGCCGCATGCGCCAGTTCCTGCAGGAGCTGCGTCCAGGCATGAAGCTCTGGGCCTACGACTACCCGCTCGCGGCCGACGGTACGGCTCCCGCGTCTGTCACCGAATCGCCGATGAACAGCCTGCTCTACGAGCCGTACGTCGATGGGCATCTGGTGAGCACCTACAACATCGAGGGCGCGCAGTTCCTTGACACCGTGGACAACGCCGCGCGCCACCTCAAGAAGCCTGTGTGGACCACCCCATTCCTGATGAAGAACATCGACGGCATCTACGACCGCAACTACAACTACGCCCAGATCAGCGCCCGCGAACTGCGCTTCGAGCTGGTCGGTGCGGCCGCCAGCGGCGCCAAAGGCCACCTCGGCTTCCCCGGCCAGCTCATGGATGCCGATTTCCTGCACGCTTACGCCGCGGGCGTAGCCGCCGTGGCCAGACACGAGGAGCTATACCTCGAAGGCGAGCGGCAGGATGGCCTCGTCCGCCTGGTGGACCCGGCGCCAACGGTCCGCCACCGTGTCCACGTCCTGAGAGGCCGGCGCCTGCTGACGCTCTTCAACGGCAGCGTCCGGGACCTTCAGATCACCTGGGAGTGCGAGGGCCGGACAACGACCACGCTCGTCGCCGCCCTGGACGTCGCTCCAGTCGAGCTTCCGTAAGGCAGGAGCGCAGGAGCCGCAGTACACCATGCTGACGACCGACACGCACCAGCGCACCATGGACTGGCTGGAGCGGTTCACCAACTTGGACTGGGGTGCCGTAGTCCAGCGGGTATTGACGTCTGGAGGCCAGCCATGAAAGCCCATGAGCAGGACACTGTCGACATCATCCGCGAGCGGATCGTCCATTCACTGCTGAGCGACTCGCCTTCTCCGGCGTTACCGAAGCAGTTGGCCCAGATGCTCCCCGACGGGAGTTGGGCTGACATTGCCTACGACGATCCTGCCATGGGAAGCTGGGCGCCCATGGGCCACCTGCAGCGGCTCAGGGAAGCCGCCGTGGCCTATCGCCAGGAAGGCCATGTGCTCTTCCAAAAGGCCGAAGTCATCGACGTCATCACGCGAGGTCTGCGCTATGGGTTCGCGCGGAACCCGGTCAGTCGGAACTGGTGGTTCAACCAGATCGGCAAGCCGCACGCCCTGGCCCGCATCGGCCTCCTCCTTCACGACGTGCTCCGGCCGGAGGAGCTGGAGCGCATCATCCGGGAACTGGCCACGGAGCCCTGCTTCACCGGCGCCAACCGTACCTGGATCACGCAGCAAATCGTCTGGCGCGGGATACTGGCCCGAGAGCTGGCGCTCATTCGGAAGGGCCTGGCGGACCTCGCCGACACGCTGCGACTCACCGACGCCGAGGGGGTCCAGGTGGATGGGAGTTTCCACCAGCACGGCTCCCAGCTCTATAACGGCAGCTACGGTCAGTCTTTCCTCGCCGACGCCGTCACCTGGGCGGAACTCGTCCGGGCGACCGAGTTCGCCTTTGGCGAGGAGCAGCTCGAACTCCTGCGGTTCCTGATGCTCGAAGGCAACCGCTGGATGATCCGCGGTCCCTTCTTCGACCTGAGCGCCTGCGGCCGGACGATCACGCGCCCGGGAGTTTCCTCAAGGATGTTTGCCGGGGTTCTGGACAGCCTGGCCGAGCTCCAACCCCGGCATGCAGGCGACTATCTGACCCTGGCAAGGCACATTCGTGGCGAAGGGGCGCCGCCGGTCTGGGGAAACCGGTTTTTCCACCGCAGCGATTTCATGGTGCAGCAGCAGGAGGGTTTCTACCTCTCAGTGAAGATGTGTTCGGCGCGCACCTGGGGCACGGAGTGCGGCAACGGGGAGAACCTAAAGGGGCGCTGGCTCCCGTACGGTCTCACCTGGATCGTAAGGCACGGCAACGAATACGGCGACGTTCTGCCCTGCATGGACTGGAGCATCCTTCCGGGGGTTACCGGCACCGCGGACACGCATTTCCCGAGGCTGACCGGGGACTGGTGGACCCAGGGGACCCGATTCGTCGGCGGGGTGTCCAACGGCCGCCAGGGCGTCGCCGCCATGGTCATGGACGGAGACCTGCTTCATGGCATCCCCCGTGTCCGCGGGAATGTCCTGACGGAGAGGGGACACCTGCAGGGCGATGACATCGAGATGGAGATCCAGGTCCATCGTGGGGAACTGGTGCAGGCACGCAAGGCCTACTTCCTCTTCGATCAGGAGTTGGTTGCCCTGGGCACGGACCTCCATTCCCCAGGCGGCATGCCAGTCAAGACCGGCGTCAACCAGACGCTGCTGCAGGGTGACGTCGTGGTCGACGGCAGCGTGAGAGGGCGGGGAACCCATGAACTCGATGGCGTCCGCCGGGTGTGGCATGATGGTGTCGGCTACGTCTTCCCCGAAGGCAGCTCCGTGAGGCTGAGCAGCCTCTGTCAGATCGGCTCGTGGAAGGACATCAACACCAATTACCCCGGGGATCCGGTCGCACGCGACGTCTTCAAACTGTGGATCGAGCACGGGGTGCCTGGCGTTGCCACCGCGTACCAGTACATCGTCCGGCCAGGAGTCGACCTGCCGGCGTTCGAGGCCTACGCCGCAGCGCTACCGGTCCGGGTCCTGAGCAACGCTCCGCGGCTCCAGGCGGTGGCCCAGGTCGCGACGGGGGTCACTGGAGCGGTCTTCTATGAGCCGGGCAGTCTGCACCTTCCTTCGGGCAAGTGGGTCGAGGTCGACCAGCCAGTCGCCCTGCTGCTGGAGGAAGGCGCCGGCGGCACCGTGCTCACACTTTCCAGCCCGGAACAGAAGACCGGAACCGTCCGAGTGGCCCTGTCTGTCCCGGACGGGAGCGGCACCCCAAGGAAGCGCACATGGAACCTCCCCCTGCCCGCGGGAAACCATGCCGGATCCTCCGTGAATGTCGAGATGGAGTGAGCTGTGCATGCAATGAAGGCATGGGGCATCGCGTTGGCGGCCGCTGCGGCTGGACGACGACCATGGCGCTGTCTGTAACTGGGTTTTGCCTAGGCTGAGATTCACGAGTGTTCGGCGGGGTCGGAGTATCCGACAGATTCGAAAGAATCGATCGATTCGAATCATTCGATTCTGTCGATTCTCTCGATTCGTTCGATTCGTTCGACAACAACAGGAAGGTCCCGACCCATGTTTAGCGGCACCGGCGGCTACTTCTGGTTGGATTCGTGGATCCTGGCCAATGTCGTCCAGTTGGGGACTCAGCAGTTCTGTCGTCTGTTTCTGAACCGCACACACGACCCTTGTGGACGGCAGTTCGACCAGATGACGCAAGCCGCGCGATCAGGCTGCGCCAACATCGCGGAGGGTTCGGCGCGCCGGGCAACGTCCATGGAAACCGAAATGAAGCTGACGGACGTGGCGCGGTCGAGCTTGGCGGAACTGTCCGGCGACTATCTGAATTGGCTGTTGCAGCAGGGCAAAATCCCATGGGGCAAGGAAACAGCCGAAGCGCGGGAAGTGTATGCTGTCCGGCTGGACAGACCGGAGTATGGCGAGGACGTGGTGCATGACGCCTGCGTTCACATCCTGGCGCCGAAGAAGAAGTTCGCGAAATGGTTGGAGTCCGGCAGTGACGAAGCGATGGTGAATGCGCTGCTGCTTCTCATCGCGCGGGTGATCAACATGCTGAATCATCAACTCGAGGCGCAGCGAGAGACGTTCGAGAAGGAAGGCGGATTCCGTGATAAACTAACGGACATGCGCATCGCTGCCAGGGCGAAACAGGAGGCTGCACCGGAGTGCCCTGAGTGCGGGAAAACCATGACCCGGCGGAAAGCCAGGAGCGGCAAGAACGCAGGGAAAGAGTTCTGGGGCTGCACGGGGTACCCGGGGGGCAAGGGCGCAAGGGAGTTGCAGGGGCCCGGCGTCGAGAGCCAGTGAGGCCTACGTGAATCTGCAGAATCGAGTCATTCGATTCCCCCGATTCCCTCGATTCTGCTGATTCGTTCGAACCATGAGCCCCCTGCCAGAAACAGGACACACATATGCTGCAGAATGATACGCACAAGCGCGCCATGGACCGCCTGGAACAACTCATCGACCTCGACTGGGTCGCGGAGTCGGACGCCGTGCAGCAGGCGCTCTGGGATGGGCGTCCGTTTTCCCGGCTGCCCTGCATCGTCTCCACACCCACGCCGCCGGACTGGCCGAGGTACCCGTTCACCGAACGTTGGGATGATGTCGAGAAACCGTTCATCCATCTGATGGGCGACCATTACATCGGTGCGCTGCTCAAGGACGACCGGGCCCTGCACATCGAGCCTGACTACGGCGAAGTTTACGCTGAACCCCTGATCCTCTGTCGTGATCGCAGTCGTCGCCCGATGACCGTGTTTCGGGTAAGGAGAACATGCCATGACCCATCGTGAACGTTTCCGCGCCACCCTGGAGCGCCGGCCGGTCGACCGACCGGCGGCTTGGCTGGGCATGCCCACCACCGAGGCGCTTCCCGCCCTGTTCGCCCACTTCGGCGTCAACGATCTGGAGGGGCTGAAACGCCGCCTGGACGACGACATCTGGCCGGTGGAGGTGCCCTATCGGCATCCTCCCGTCAACCACATCGCCTGCGCCTTCGACTTCGCCGTCGCGGCGGACTACGAGGAGCGCACGCTGACACGGCCCGGCTGGTTTGCCGACAAGACCGATCCGGCCTGCGTCGGAGAGTTCCCCTGGCCCGATCCGAAGCGGCACATGAGCGTTGCGGCGTGCCGTCAGGCCATCGACGAAGCGCCCGCCGACTTCGTCAGACTGGGGGTGCTGTGGTCGGCCCATTTTCAGGACGCCTGCGCCGCCTTCGGCATGGAGAACGCCATGGTGGTCATGCTGACCGCACCGGAGATGTTCCGCGCGGTCATTGACCGGATCGTGGAGTTCTACCTCGAAGCGAACCGCATCTTCTACCAGGCCGCCGAAGGCCGCGTGGAAGCCGTTCTGATCGGCAACGATGTCGGCTGTCAGACCGGCCTGATGCTCAGTCCAGATCTGCTGCGGCAGTTCGTCTTTCCCGGCACCAAGCGGCTGATCGAACAGGCCCACGCGCATGGCCTGACCGTGATCCATCATTCCTGCGGCGCGGTGCGCGAGATCATCCCGGACCTGATCGCCTGCGGCGCCGACGTGATCCATCCGATCCAGGCGCTGGCGTCGGGCATGGAGCCCGAGGGCCTCCGGCGCGACTTCGGCGGCAGCGTGGCCTTCTGCGGCGGGGTGGACGCCCAGAACCTCCTGGTGAACGGCACGCCGGAGCAGGTCCGGGCGAAGGTCCGGGAACTGCGCCGGATCTTCCCGACGGGGCTGGTCATTTCGCCCAGCCACGAGGCGATCCTGCCGGACATCCCCCCCGCCAACCTCGAGGCGCTGTTCGCGACGACGACCGCCTCCGAGAGTTCCGTCCCGGACGCCGGCGCTGCGGCGGCGCCGGGGGTGTGGATCGACCCGCGCCTGCACCACCTGCCCAGACGGCCGTGGCGCAAGATCCACCAGGACTTCCACAACTCGGTCCACGTGCCCAGGATCGGCGGGGCCTTCGATCCGGATGAGTGGGGCGACCGGTTGCTGGCGGGCAACGTCGACGCGATCGTGGTCTTCGCCAAGGACATGCACGGGCTCTTCTACTACCCCAGTGCGTACGGGCCGGTACACCCCGGGCTTGCCTTTGACCTGCTGGGGGAACAGGTCAAGGCCTGCCGCGCACGCCGGATCGCCGTGTACGCCTACTACTGTGTGACGTGGGACCACCACCTGGCCGCGCAACACCCCGAGTGGCGCGTCATCAAGCGTGACGGGTCGGACTACATGCCCAAGGCCGGCGAGACGCCGGGCTGGACCGCGCTCTGCCTCGCGCATGAGGCCTACCTCGAGCTCATGGACGACCACGCGCGCGAGTTCGTGGCGCGGTACGAACTCGACGGCGCCTGGTTCGACATGGCCGAGCCGATCGCGCCCGCATGCTACTGCGCCGAGTGCCGGCGGCAGATCGCCGCCGACGGCAAGGACCCGAACGATGCCGAAGCCCAGCGCGCGCACAAGAACCGGCTCTTTCTCGACTGGCACCGCCGCATGCGCGCCGTGGTGCGCGCCGCGCGGCCGGGCTGCCAGGTCGACTTCAACGACATCGGGCTTGCCTGCGTCAGCCAGCGCGCCGAACTGCTGGACAACATCGACATCGAAGCGCTGCCCACCGGCGGCTGGGGC
>CAILKC010000426.1 GCA_903834675.1 uncultured Victivallales bacterium
AACATAGCCAGAGACCTGGAAGACCTACCAGCGGTTTCGGGCCATCAAGAACGCGGCTAAGGTGTTGCAGAAGCGACTCAGGCAGCAGCTAATGCCTTTGGGGCAATGCCTTCTGTGGGAACGGCACCGGTAAACGGCACCGGTAAACGGCACCGGTAAAAACGTTCCGGGCGCAGGCCTCTCGCGGCGCGGGTACGTAGGCGAGGCTTTCGGCGGCAACAAGGTGGGGCGCTAAAGCGGCTGACCCGCCGCGGCGGGCTCTACCACGTACGCATCGTGGCGCAGGCTGTAAGTCTCATTCCGGTATGTCTGGCGCCAGCCTGGGGCTCTGCTTGAGCCCGCGCCGACGGCGGCCTTGGTCAGGCGTTCAGCCAGCCGCTCATCACCGGGCAAGCGACGCAGTTCGACAGGCTGGCATCCTGTCCAGTCGGCGTGGCTCTACAGCGCTGCGTGGCGCTGCTGAACAGCCAGCAGAAATGGCCGCCGCCGAACTCGCGGGCACTGCAGGCGTCGCGGGCTTCGGGGGGGCAGCCGCGGGTGACCCAGCAGGGCGGCTGCGGCGGGCTGCCGTTGCGGCGTTGCAGATAGAGCAAGAGGAGCGCCAGTTTCTGCACGTCAAGGGGCGTATGGCGCCAGCCCTGTTCGTAGCTCTGCACCGCGCGCACCGAAACCCCGAGCAGAACTGCCAGGTCACTCTGGCTCTTGCTCAGAGCTTCGCGTACACTGCGTAGACTGGTGATGTCCACTGCGGCCATAGGGTCCGTCCGGTCAGGTTCCTGCATTTGTAGACGGGTGGTACTTTAACCCCAGTCGTGCCTACTTGCGCGGCTCAGAAGGCCCGAGAAAACGCCCGCGGCGCTGGTTGTGGCCTGCTGCCGCGGGCGTCGCCAGGCACGATTCCGCTACCGATTCCGACCCTGAGGCCGATTTCTGCACCGCTTCTCAGCAGATGCGTGGCAGTTGAATGCCCTCGGGAACCGACACCACGCGGCTGCCGCCGAAGCCGGTTTGCAGGTAGACGCGCTCCTTGGCGTCCGCCACGACTTCGCCGATGATCGCGCTGTTGGCGCCAAGCCCATGGGACCGCATGGCGGCGAGCACGGTTGGGGCGGTGGCGGGGGCGGCGATACACACCAGTTTGCCCTCGTTGGCAAGGTAGAGTGGGTCGAAGCCGACGATCTCGCACAGGCCCCGCACCTGTGGCGATACAGGCAGCCGCTCTTCGTCGAGCCTGACGCTGCAGCCGCTGCCGCGCGCTAGTTCATTGAGGACCGTCCCGACGCCGCCGCGCGTCGCATCGCGCATCACCCGCACGCCGCTGCCGCCGACGGCCAGCATGGCGGCCACCAGGCCGTTGAGCGGGGCGCAGTCGCTGCGTAGGGTCTCGTCGCGCCCGAGCTTCTCGCGCGCCTGGAAGATGGCCGCTTCGTGGTCTCCGAGGGTGCCACTGACCAGGACGCAGTCCCCCGGGCGCGGCGGCGTGGGGCGGAAGTCGCCGATGGGGACACCGAGGCCGGCGGTGTTGATGAAGAGCCCGTCGGCGCTGCCGCGCTCGACGACCTTGGTATCGCCGCAGACCACTGCGACGCCGGCCGCCTTGGCGGTTGCGGCCAGGGAATCGAGGAGGCGTTCCAGGCGCGCGATCTCGAAATTCTCCTCGATGATCAGAGCGCAGCTCAGCCAGAGCGGGCGGCCGCCGGAGACCGCCAGGTCGTTGACCGTGCCGCAGACCGCCAGTTTGCCGATGTCGCCCCCAGGGAATTCGAGC
>CAILKC010000427.1 GCA_903834675.1 uncultured Victivallales bacterium
GATGGCTCGCCCCTACAGGGCTCAAACCCATAACCATTCTATTCCCAGGGCGTTGCCCTGGGCTGGTATGGCAACGCGCCTTCAGCGCTTCAGACGGACTCTCTTATTGCACAGGTCGAGAATTACTGCTTCGGTGCCTGGGGAGTGCGTTGTGGGCGCTGGCTGGGGGCTGGTCGGCGTCGCGGCGGCCACGCAGGGCCGCCCTCCAGGCGATCCGGCGCGTCCCGGCCGGATCGGAATGGGAACCGCGGCGGCAAGTCTCGTTCCGGTATGTCCGGCCGCGGCCCTGAACCCTGAACCCTGAACCCTGCACCCCAGGACCTGAGTAGTCACCACCTACGGAGCTGATTTGCGCCCGGTGTCGCGTCACGCCCTCGGCGTGGTGGGCGGCGTGCTCGTGTCCGCGACCGTTCCTGGCTGCTGCGCCTTGCGCTGTGCCTGTTCCGCCTCCTGGGCGACGACGTGGCGGTGCTCCACCGCTTCGACCAGGGCCACGTCCTCGGCGTTCACGTGCCCCACCACGCGGCCATCGTCGAGCACGTTGCGCTTGAGGGCGTCCAGTCGCTTGAATAGACGCATCAGGTCCCAGGTGCCGCCGATGGTGAACCACACGGTGGTGACGCTGCCGACCAGAAGCGCCTGCGGGATCGAGTACCACTTCCACCACAGGAACCAGAACTCTTTGGACCAGCGGCAGACGAAGAGATTCCAGACGATGATGACGAGGAACATGGCAAAGTTGTACATAGTCCAGATGAATACGGACCAAGCCAGGATGCGGTCACCCTTGGTATACTGTTCATCGATGCCCACCAGCACCGACTTCCAGTTGCGCAGGCGCTTGACCAGGGCCATCTCGCGTTCCTTGTCCTCAACCGCATACTCGCCGCGGTGCAGCATGCGTTCGAGGTTGAAGGGCTCTTTGCAGGTCAGCAGCGAGACCACGACATAGAAGGTCAGGGCGACGACCATCGTGACCAGGTAGACTTCCTGGCCGCTGATCGGGAACTTGTCCGGTCCGACCACCCAGTTGGTGAACGGCAGCCTGGCGCCCAAGCCCTCGAGGTAGCGCTTCATGCCGCCGAGGAAGGCGGGCGCATTGGCCTCCAGCCAAGGGTAGATCGGCTGGTTCCAGAACTTCTGGCAGAGAAAGCCGCCGAGGCCCAGGAGGGCTCCGGTTGACATGGACCACCAGGCACCGGCTGAGGTGCCCTTGCGCCAGTACAGTCCGCCCAAGATGACGGCCCCAGCGCCTCCCAGCCAGATGGCGCCGGTCATAGCGAAGAACATCAGGATGTAGGTCACCTGGCCGAAGTAGAAGCTGAAGAACCAGGCGAAGATCGCCACGAAGATGATCGACAGGCGCAGCAGCAGAATCTGCTGTTTGGGAGTGAAGGGCTTTTTCCGCAGCGGCAAGATCACGTCCTGAATCAGGATACTGCCCCAGGAGTGTAGGTAGGTCGTATCGGTGCTGACCATGAGGAAGATCATCAGGGCGCAGAATACTCCCACGACCCCCACCGGCAGCATGTGGCGCAGGACCATCGGGACCTGCATCTGGGTGCGGATGGTGTCGGTGGTGGCCTTGCTTTCAAAGTTGATGCGCTGAGCCAGCTCGGTACGGACCTGCTCCGCGCCGACGGAGAAGTCGGGGTGGTTCAGATAGGTATAGGCACCGAGAGCCAGGAGCGTGATCATGAGGTAGGTGAAGCCGCCGCGCCAGGTGCCCAGCACGCCGCCCATCTTCTGTTCGTGGGGCGATGCGGCGGCACAACTGTAGGCCTGCGAGCCCTGCCAGGAGATGCGGCTATAGACTGAGGAGAGGATGCCGATGGCGACGTAGAGGATGTTGAATTCCGTGAGTTTGGCGGTGTCAAAAGGATCCAGGAACGACTCTCCGGGACCGCGGCTCATGAAGGCATCATGGAACTGGTCGAAGGTAAAGAAACTGATCACGGTAATGACCAGCACCGCGTAGGCAAAGTAGCTGAAGATGCCTTGGACGCAGTCGGTTACCATGGTGGTGACTTGGCCGCCGATCACGACGATGATAAGGGCGGCGATCAACGCCAGCGCCATGACCAAGCCGTAGGTCGAGACGCCGATCCCCGCGATCTCGATCGTGTCTGGCAAACGGCAGTAGTAGACCAGGAAACGCCCGCCCACGGCGGGAAACAGGGCGTAGTTCACCACGCCCGATACCCAGGCCAGAGCGCCAGCGAACACGCGGAAGCGCTTGGAGTAGCGCGCTTCGAAGAACTGGGCCATGGTCATAGCGCGGGTCTCGCGAAAGCGGTAGATGGCGAAGCCGGTGAGGGTCATCAGCAGGCCAACCGGGGTGGCGATGCCGCCCCAGAAACCGACCGCAAAGCCCGACTTGTAGTACATCTCGAAGACCGCCACCACCGAGATCAGTCCGAGCCCGGCTTCGGCGGCGGCCACGGCCACGACGTAGCGGCCGGCCACCCGGCCCGCCGCCAGGAAATCCGAGACCCCGGTCATGTACTTCTGCGTCTTGTAGCCGATCCAGATGACGATGAAGAGGGGGACCAAGACGATCAGCCAGTCGATCCAGTGCATGTGCGACCTCGCCTCTCTCTCTACCGCGTGACCGGACTCACAGAGCCAACCCGCGGCGAACATACACGGCAGACGGCCATCTGACCAGTGGTTCGCGAAACGCGGCGACGGGGAGTAGACTTAGGCCGGTCAGCAGAGAGGGCGCAGGCATAGCCACTCGACCGCCCGATCGGCTTGAGGAGTCAACTCCAATGAGTCCTGACGAGACGATGGTTCTACTCGCCAGCGCTGGCACGGCGGTGTTTGGCTGGGGGTATTGGTATGTGCGCTTGTTGGGGGCGAACCGGCTGGGGCGGTCGCATTCCGGGGTGCGAGCGGGGCTGGCCTGGACTCCTCTGCTTTGTCTGGCGGGGCTGTTTGTGTTGCTGCGCACGGGGGCGTCGTTCGACGTTCGCAACGCTCCCGTCTATCTGGTCTTCTATCTTGTCTTCGGTGCGGCCTGGCTGATTCCTGGGCGAGGCCTTTTCGGGCTCTTCGGAGTCTCCTGGCAGTACGACGCTCTCGACCGGCGGAATCCGGCGGCGGCGTGGGTGGTGGCGGGTGGCCTGGCGGGTCTGACTGCCTGCTATGCCGGCGCCAACCTCGGCGACGGTCCGGGCTGGTGGTGCGTGGCGTTTGCCGGCGGCCTGGCTAGTGCGGCGTGGTTTCTGGCCTGGGCCGTCGTGCAAGCCGCGGCGGACGTGGCCGAAGCGGTAACCGTCGAGCGGGATACCGCCGCGGGTATTCGCCTGGGCGCCTTCCTCGTGGCGGCGGGTTTGCTCTGCGGTCGTGGCGCCGCGGGCGACTGGACCTCGCCAGGGCAGACGGTTGCCGAGTTCGAGTCGGCCTGGCCGCTGCTGCCGCTGACCCTCTGCGCCGCCTGGATGGAACGCCGGGCTGCGGCCGAGCGTGAGCGGCCGCTGCGGCGCAGTTCTGGCGGTCAGGCGGGTTGGCTGTTGGGCGCTCTCTACATCGGCTTTGCCATCGTCTGCCTGGCGGCTCTGCCGCGCCCAGCGGAAGTGCCGGGCTATGGCGCCCCGCCGACAGTCCAGGAGGCCGAATGACCGCCGCGGCCGAGACGAGCCCTGAGGTCGGGCTGGTTCCGATTCCCGCGGCGGAGTATGGCGCCTTTCGTCGGCAGGTCATCTTCTCCTGCTGCAAGTGGGATCCGCAGGTGGGTGATGTGAACACGATTGCGGACTGCGTTGCGGTGCTTTCCGCGTCTGTTGCCAACCGCCTGTCGGCCTGGGCTGAAGCCCTGGCCGCGGAGACGGTTGCGGCCGAATCCGCAGTGGCCAGCCGCCCCGACCTCTGGCGGGAACTGGCCCTGCCCGGGCCGGTACGCCGGGCGCTTGCTGAGGCGGCCGGGGGCTCGCCCCGCGGCGGCGTCCGAGTCATGCGCTTTGACCTGCATCCCACCAGCACCGATTGGGCGGTGTCCGAAGTCAACAGCGATGTTCCTGGCGGCTTTGCCGAAGCCAGTGCGCTGGCGCGCCTGGCGACTCGGTTTGCGCCCGGCACGAGGGTCTTTGGTGACGTCGGGGATGCGGTGGCGGCGGGCTTTGGCGCGGTACTGAGGCCAGGTGCGCGGGTGGCTTTGGTGCATGCCACCTCATATGCGGACGACCGCCAGGTGATGCAGTTCCTCGGCCAGGCGCTGGCGGCGCGTGGCCTGACGCCGTTGCTGGTAGCGCCGGACCACCTGCGTTGGCCTGCTGAGCGGGTGCAGTGCATTGCCCGCGGGCAGGAGGGCGAGGTGGCTGGCGTGGTCCGCTTCTTCCCGGTCGAGTGGTTGCCGCTGCTGCCGCGCGGGTCGGATTGGCGGGGGTACTTTCGCACTGGCGTGCCCTGCTGCAACCACGCCACCGCCATCCTCAGCCAGTCCAAACGCCTGCCCCTGCTCTGGGAGCGGCTGGGAGTGGCCGCGCCCACCTGGCAACGCTTGCTTCCCGAAACTCGGGACCCGCGGCAGGCCGACTGGCGCCGCGACCGCGACTGGCTTCTGAAGCCGGCGCTGGGCCGCGTCGGCGAAGCGGTGACGATTCCGGAGGTCACCCCGCCGGACGAATGGAGCCGCATCTCGTGGTCGGCGCGGCTCTACCCACGCGCGTGGATTGCGCAGCGGCGCTTTCCGAGTCGGCTGCTGGCGTCGCCGCGAGGCGAGCGCCATCTTGTGATCGGCGTGTTTACCGTCAACGGCCGGGCTGCCGGGTTCTACGGCCGCCTGGCGGACCGTCCCCGCATCGACCAGTATGCCCAGGACGTGGCCGTGGTGGTGCAAGGGAGTGCCGAAAGGGTCAACTGCCATGACGCCTGAAGAAGTGTACGCGCTCTGGGCTCCGGATGAGTCGCCCTGGTCAGCCTGGGCCAAGCCGGTGCTGTTCACTGCCCTGGGCCGGGTCACGCCGTCGGCGGAGCTGCTGCTGCCCCAAGCTCTCGCCTGGGCGCCGTCGGCGTCGGCGCGGGTGGCCGTGGTGGTTGACCTGCCTGGGCCGGAGGCCGTGTGTATGGGCTTGGCCCTGGCACAACAGGGCTACCGGCCGGTACCGTTGTTCAACGGCTGCCTGGCAGCGGCGATGCTGGTTGACGTGGCGCCGGTGGCGGCGGCGCTGCTGGCGGGCGTTGCGGTTCTGCGGGAACTGCCGCTCTCCAGTGCGGCTCCTCCAGCGTTCCTCCTTGACAGCCGACGCCGGGAGAACGCCCAAACTGCCCGGCCGGGGGAGTTTGACAACCGCTGGGCGGTCGTACCCCAGGATCTGCCCTCCGGCAACCACCTGCGCGTGGCGGGCATCACCGGGGTGATGGTGCGGGCGGCTCGGATACAGGACGACCTCACGCACATTCTCTGCCGCTACCAGCAGGGCGGGGTGCGCCTCCTGCACAGCGCTGCTGACGAGACCGCGGCCGAGGCCCTGATCGTGCAACCGCCGTCCAGGTTTCGCAGTCTCTGGTACTGCCTGGGCGTGTTTGCCGGCTTGCGCCGTAACTCCGCGGGAGGCTTCGGCGCGATCGTGCCACAACCCGGTTCGGCGGGGCATGGCTGAGCGTTCCGGTGACGGTTCAGGGCGTCGCGTTCGGGGCGTCCGTGGCGGTGAACACGAAGGTATCGCCGGCCTGGGTCGTCACGGCCAGCAGCGGCTCGCGACTCACCCGCAGTTCGGCGCCGCCCTGGGTCACCCGGCACTCGGGAAACGGGTTGACGAGCCGCAACAAGCCACCGCGTTCGGCCTCGACGGTGACCTTGACCACCCGGCGCTTGGCCTGGAATTCGGTACTGACCAGGAAGCCGCCCCGGGCGCGCAGCCGGAAGCGCCCGGCCCAATCCTGGCGCACCGCCGGTACCAGCACGATCGGGCCGCTGCCCGGGGGGTCGCTCCGCGCCGAGGTGCTCAAGCAATGGCTCTGCAACAGCGCCTCTTGCAGCGCGGTGAGATTCACGCCCATGGCGTCGAAGTAGGGCACGTCGGCGATGCCGAGCTTGGAGTCGGCCAGGTTCTTGCCCGGCGAGTTCCAGCCGCCATACGGGTAACGCTGGTGTTTGCGGACGTGCTCCATGATGACGTTGACCGCGTCCGGCAAGCGCAGCCGCGCGGCCTGGATGCCGCACTGCGACCAGCCGCCGGCATTGGGGTGCAGGCGCTGGCGGAAGGTGTTCACGGCGCGCTCGAGATCGGCTGGAGGGCTGTTGGCGTCCACCAGCGCCAGCGGGAAGACGAGGTAGAGCTCCGGGTTCTCCATATTGTGGACCAAGCGGTCGTCGTAGAGCTCGGCGGCCGGCGCGTAGCAGGCGTCGGTGGGCTCGATGCGGTCGACGATCTGGGTGGTGTAGGCCGGGGTGCCCGGCGGCAATTCCTCCTTGGCGGCCGTACGGCGGTGCCAGATGCCCGTGGGCAGCGGCGCCAGGTGCTCGAGGCGGTCACGCACGGCCGCCAGGAACTCGGGCTCGTAGCCGAACTCATCGCCGTAATTCAGGACGTTCGCAAAGCAGTACCGCACCGCCGCCAGGTCGGTCAGTGGGTCCTTCACTTTCCACCACATCTCGATGGCGTCGGAGACGGTGCTGTGGTAGAGCCCGTCAGCGCCCCGGCGCAGATAGCTCAGGTAGAACAGCGCGGCCTCTCTGAGCCAGGGCGCCACGGCGGTCTTGAGGTACTCTTGGTCGCCGCTGAAGGCGACATAGTCAAACATGAGCTGCACCAGCTCCACCGCCTGCGCCAGACTGCGCGCATTGTAGCCTGATTTCACTGTCTCCATGCCGGTATCGGCCATGGCCTTCTCTAAGGCCTCCGAGCTGAACCCGGAGACCTCCCTGGCGGGCGAGACGGTTCCCGGTTTGAAGGGCGTGGCGCTTTCCCACATGCGGATGCCGAGCTTGCCGGCGCGCGCTGTGCCTCGACGGCAGTCCATGAACTGCCGGTCGTAGAAGTCGAGGTAGTCGCGGGCATAGCGCAGTTGGTTGGCGGCGAACAGCGGCCAGACCAGCTCGCGGGTGTTCTGCCACCAGTAGCCCCAGCCCCAGCTACGCTCGTCGCCACGGACCAGTCCGGGCCCGCCATTGAACTTGGGCAGGACCACGGCGTTGGCTACCGACGCGTAGGAGTACAGCCCCGTGTACCACAGGCGCATGAGGGTCTCGGCATCGCGGCCATAGAGGTCGACGTAGGCCGCCTGCCAGAAGTGCGACCACCACTCCAGGCGAGCGGCGCTGAGGGCCTGCTTGGCGGTTGTGACCAGCGCCTGTGCCAGACGTCCGGCCGCCGCTTCAGGGGCTCCGTCGTAGCTGGTTGCCGCCGCGATCACCAGCCAGTAGCGCGCTGGTGGTGCGAGGCGGAGGGTGCCTGCCGAAGCGCCCGCGGGCTCCACCGCCGTAGCGAGCTGCCCGTTCTCTTCAGCGCAGGCCACCACGGTCGCGACGCCGAGCTTGTACATGCGGTCGGTTGGACTCACCGCCGCGGGGTCCGCCACCGGCTGGCCGCGTTCGTCGTAGTCATGCACTTCGCGAGCCACGAGCAAGCCCGCCGTCGAACTCACCGTCAGCGTCGGTCGCCATGAGGAGAGTGTGATCGTCGCCACCCGCTCGGGCCGGGTGTCTTCGACGGCAACGATGAGGGCATTGCGGCCCATCACCCCGTACGCTTCGGCGGTCACCCGGCCCGCGGCGCTCTCCAGGGTCAGCACCACCGCGCCTCGCCCCAGGTCCAGGCGTTGCTCGAAGCGCGTCAGCGCCGCACCAGGGAGGCCGAAGGAGAGCTGCACGTGCCCGGGAGAATGCAGGGTTGGGCTGCTGTGATAGGGCTGCTTCTCGATGGCGAAGAAGTCGGACTTGGAGAGATGCAGTTCCCAGGCGTCGCCGTAGCGCAGCATGGCCGACAGGTCGCCGCTGCCCACCGGCATCACATAGGCCGGGTCGGCTTGCGGGGCCGTGAACCGCGGCGCGATCTCGGCCAGACGCGCCGGCAAGGGCGTGGCGTTCAGATTCACGTCTGGGACCTCCCGCACGACAAACTCGATTTCGGTGGGGTTCGTGCCTGCGTCAAGCACGCGGCGGAAGACCTCGGATCGGGTGGCCGAGAGCACCCGCAGCAGCGCCCCTTGCAGACGCTCCTGGCAGCAGTCGAGCCGGTTGTAGAGCAGGAGTCGCTCGATGGCGGCCTCCTCGCCCAGGTCCACCTCCCACCACTCGCCGCCCTTGCTGCCCCCCGATGACCAGAAGCTCGGGTTCACCCCCCAGACGTACTCGATGACCCCGTCCACGGCCTTGTCGGGGGTGAAGGGTTGCATCGTCGACGAGGCTGTCGTTGGCCGTCCCACGGCGATGTTCCTGCCGCCGACATAGACCTCGACCTCGGCAAAATGCAGATACTCGAGGCGCTCGCCGGACTCGACCCGGACGTAGCGCCCGCGCACGGCGTCGCCTGCCGGCGCCGCCGCCGTCAGCGCCACCGTAGCCAGCAGCGCCGCGCGGCGACTCCCGCAACCCAGATTCCAGGACATGAGAAATAGGCTCCTTTTCGCAGCGTTCCCGGCGCCAGCCCGTCTCAGGCTTCTGCCAGTCTGGCGCGTACATAGCTGGCAACGGCCTGACCGAGCCGCTCGCAGCCGGCCGGGGTGAAGTGTACGCCGTCCGCGGCGATGAGGCTGTCGGTGCCGCCGTGTTCGACCACGGCGTAGAGGTCGTTGACCAGGATTCCCTGCGCCTCGGCCAACTGACGTGCCGCGGCATTGTACGCGGGAATGTCGGCGTTAAAGCGGACGATTCGGCCGTAGCCCGAGGTTTTCTGACGTTCCTGATCGACGGGCGTCGTCAGGGCAAATACGAGGATTGCTTGTGGCGCCAGCTCCTTCAGCTTCGCAAAGACCGCCGCCAGGTGGGTCAGGTAGACGTCCAGGGGGTGCCGGATGGAGCCATCGTCGTTGCGCCACATGTCATGCAGGCCGCAGTTGAGATGCACGAGCGCGGCCGACTTGCCAGCCAGCCATTGAGGGAGATTTGCGAGGGTATGGGCCGTGTGCGCCCCGTTTTCGCTGGGCGCCCAGAGTTGGGCCGTGCCCGCCAGTTCGCGCTTCACGACCTGCTCGTACCCCAGGCGGATGGAGTCGCCGAGCAGGATGACCAGGGGCAGTTCGGGAGCCGGATTCTGAACGGTCGTAGTCATCGGCAGAAGTCCTCCAGGTAACCACCCACCCACCCACCCACCCACCCACCCACCCACCCACACCCACACCCACACCCACACCCACACCCACACCCACACAATCCCTGCGCCGCCGCGGCTCAACCGTGCCGGGGGCTCAGCGCCCGCATCTGCTCCAGCCAGATGCGGGCGGACTCCGCCTCGGCGCCCATTTTCGCGAAAATGAAGCGCGTTCCCGGCGGCGCGGCCTGGATCAGGGTCTCGATGGTGGCATCTGGCAACCAGGCCAGGACGTGGACCGGCCCATCCGGCCCAGCCAGGTATCTGAGCATGGGCTCGAAGCCGGCCTTACCGCACTTGGCCGGAACGCGGTTGAAAGCGTAGAAGTTCGGGATGCGGCGGAACAGTGGGAACTGGTGGTCGGCGTCGGCGCAGCAGTGCATTCCCAGTCCGCCGAAGGTCTCGGACAGCTCGAGCAGTTCCGGCAGGCAGAACTCCTCGAACTGGGCCGGGCCGAAGGCGCCGCATTCGTCGTTGGAATACCACGGCGCCAGGTCAGGCGGCGTCCACACGCCCGGGCAGCCGGTCTGGGTCATGGTCGGGAACTCGCGGCGCAGTTCCTTGAGGAAGGTAATGAGCAGGCGGGTACACTTGGCGGTCAGGCGTTTGACTGCTTCCTTCTCCTCGTCGGTTGCCAGGGCAGCGTAGATGCCGGTCTTCTCCCAGATCAGGCAGGCGGTATCGAAGCCAGTCTGCTTGTCCGGCGGTCCCAGCAGGACGTCTGAACCGAGCTCCCGCCGCACGGCTTCGGCGAGTTCGAAAACCCGGTACAACGAGGGCGCCTTCCAAAGGTCGGGCAATTCGAGGCGGTCCGCCGCCGCGGCGGTGCTGACCAGCGGCAGGGCGCAGGGGTTGCTATCGGGGTAGCGATGCACCGGGCAGCCAAAGGCGGCGGCGTAGAGGTGGGTGCCGGTGCTGAGGTCGCAGGTGGGCACGTCATCATGCGGCACCGCGGCCAGGAGGTCGAGCTTACGCTGGTAGTTGCGCACCGCCCAGGGGACCCATTCCTTGACCGGCCGCAGCGAGGTGGTGAAATCGTTGTCCGGGCCCAGGTAAACGGGGTCTTGCGCGGGCTTGCAGACGAAGGCATGGCCCTGAAACGGGCCGCGTCGATAGAGATTGGCCAGGAAGGCCTGGTTCGCTTGGATCCGTTCATGCATTGTCTCGACTCCTTGTTTGTGCGAGAATCGCAAGTCCATTCCGGTATGTCGGGCCGCTCCAGGATTTGGACCGCCCGTGGCCGCACGGGCAGTGGCCGCGAGCCGCGGCCGCTCCAAGCAACGCCGCGGGGCGGCTTATGGCGTCTTTGCCGGCATGTTCTCCTGCAGCCACTTCTGGTAGTTCTCGACCTGCGCCTTCTCCAGCGCCTCCGGGCTCAGGCGCCAGTCCACCGCGTCGTAGATTCTGGCGTCCTTGTCGTAGACGGTAATCAGCACCCGCATCCCATCTGGCGAGAAGCCGAGGGAGAGGCTCTCGCCGCCATAGAACGTCAGCAACTCGCGCCGGGTCTCGGCGATCTCGAAGTGCCGATCTTGTATGTGCCGGGCGGCCTGGGCGATGGCGCTGAAGTATTCCTCGCGCCGTTTCATCTGCTCGACCTCGGCCTTGGCCTTGGCGATGATGTCCTTGGCCTCGTTGGCGGCGGTTTCGCCGGCCTGGGCTTGGCGCTTCTCGGCCAGGGCTATGGGTTCAGGAAGCCTGGACATCTTGGCCGCGCCGTCAGGAGTCCCGCCTTCAGGCGGTCTCGGTTCTGCTGGGGAGGGGACCGCCTGAA
>CAILKC010000428.1 GCA_903834675.1 uncultured Victivallales bacterium
ACCAGCCCAGGGCAACGCCCTGGGAATAGAATGGTTATGGGTTTGAGCCCTGTAGGGGCGAGCCATCTGCCCTACCTTCGCACCGAGGTCGCATGGTCCGCCCCTTCAGGGCTCAATCTGCGCTGTGGACGGGTACCCAGGGCGTTGCCCTGGGCACCCGAAACGCCCCCTTGGGGCTGAATACCACGGCCCATCCTTATTGCACAGGTCGGTAATGCTCCCATGACCTCGCCCCTGTTTGCGCAATCCGTCACGTGCGGACGGCCTTCAGCGCAACCGCCGCAATGCCTCCGGACACTCGGCAACGAAGGCGCCGTAAAGGTGCGGCCGACGCTGCCGCCAGTTCACCTCACGGAAGCACAGACCGTTCCACTTGCGAAAACCGTCAGCCTGCGGCACCGCGGCCACGATGTAGGGCTGCGTGCCGTCGTTCCAGGCCAGAATGCTACCGCTGCGGTCAATGATGCAACTGCCGACGCTGTTGTTGCGAGCAATGACCATACACAGTTGGTTGTCCATGGCGCGGGTGCGCTGGATGCAGCGCCAGCGCTCCTCGTCAAAAGTCGGACTGCCACGGGACCACGGGGCCGCACGGTGATCACCCATGATCGGCAACACCAGGAAGTCCGCCCCGTTGAGCCCCACCATGCGGGCCGACTCCACCGCTGAGGAGTCCATGCAGATGTTGCAGCCCACGCGCCCGGCGCTGGTGTCGAAAACCGGAAACCCATCCCCCGGCAGCACGCCCGAGATCGCCTCGGTCGAGGCCAGATGAACCTTGCGGTAGACCCCGGCCAAGGAGCCGTCAGCGTCCAGCACCACGGCACTGTTGAACACGGCGTCACCCTCGCGCTCGTACAGCCCTACCACAATCACGGCGGCGTAGCGGCGTGCGATCTCCGCAAAACGGTCCGTTTCAGGCCCGGGCAGCTGGACCGCGTGATCGAAGGCGTGACCCGGCACATGCCACTGCAGGCAGATTTCGGGCAGGGCTACCAGGCGCGCGCCGCCCGCGGCGCAGGCGGTCTCGGTCAGCGCGGCATAAAGTTCGACGCGCGCAGCGACCGTGCGGTGCTCCTGATGGGCGCAGTTCTGGGCGCCGGTGACCACCGCAACCCGCAACGCTGGACTGGCAACGTGCGGTCCGCGGTCGGTCACCGTCGGCACCGTCCAGTCCACCTTCCCCGCCGCTGTCCAGCGCAGCGTTGCCCGCACCGTCAGCGTCTCGCCGCACCCCGCCGGGGCCGTGAAGGTACCCGTAAAACAGGCCCGGCCCGGGCGGTACTCGGCGACGACGTAGTCCCAGTCCAGGCTGATGCCAGGGTTGGATACCCCGGGCTGCACGCCCCCCCACAGCGCGTGCCCTACCAGCATGTCGGCCGGCCTCTCAATACCGCTGAAGTCGCCCTGCCACTCGATGCCGTAGTCGTGGCCGGCGACGATCCCCACAAAGACAAACTGCCAGCCCCCGCAACAGGTGCGCGTCCCGTTGGCCGCGTTCACGCATATCTCGGCCTCCCGCCGCGAGACGGGTGCCGTCGCAGGATGCGCTGACCAAGGTTCAGACAGACGCAGAACAACCGCCATGGGACACCTCGTTTCCATCACCGTCCACCACGTTGCCGCGGCATCTTCATCTACCCGCTTGAACGTCGCTACAGAAAGCCGCTCAGGCGCTGACTCCGAGTCGAGACCTAGTCCTACTCTAGTCCGGGAAGCAGTGCGGGGATACCCTTGACAGGGCGGGGTCAAGAAAGCGACGGCAACAAGACTTCACAGGCTTGGCGCGGCTCTATCGCGGTTTCCTTGGAGCCCGCGATGCCAAGCCCGTTTCGGGCTGGTTCGCGGTACCCGCCGTCGGCAAGCCCCCCTAGACAGCGGCAATCCTGGCCACGCCCGAAGAGTCGCGGGAATCCCCCCTGGATCCCGCGCTGCGGACCCGGCCTCAGCGCCCGCCGTGTTGGCGGCGCTTGATGTGCAGCTTGGCGATGGCGTGGGCCATGATCGCGCTGACCGCCGCGTGCTCTTCCGCTGAGAGTTGGTCCTGCAAGCGCGCCTCGGCCTTCCGCCGCGCCTCCTCCACCTCGATCTCATCCACGTCCCGAGCATGCACGGCCTCGTCACTCAACAGCGCCACGTGCGTCGGCGTGACCCGCGCAAAGCCCTCTCCCAGCACTAAGAACTCAAGCTGGCCGTCCGGCATGCCGACCTCAACCGGGCCAGTGACCAACCGCGTCAGCAAGGGCACGTGCCCTGCCAATATCTGGATCTCTCCCTCCTCGACCGGGAGCGTCACCGACTCCACCTCGGCGTCGAAGATACGGCTGTCAGGAGTCGCTATTTCAAGGCGAAAAGTCGGCATCGTAGTTCATCCCGCGGTGCGCACTTCCTCGATGCCGCCCCTCATGTAGAAACTGGCTTCCGGCACATCATCGTGACGGCCGTCGAGGATTTCACGGAAGCCGCGTACCGTATCCGCCAGCTTCACCTGCTTGCCGGGACGTCCCGTGAACACTTCAGCGACCGTGAACGGCTGACTCAGGAAGCGCTGGATCTTGCGGGCCCGGTAGACGCTAAGCTTGTCTTCCGTACTCAGTTCATCCATGCCGAGGATCGCGATGATGTCCTGCAGTTCACGGTAGCGCTGCAGGACTTGCTGGACGCCGCGGGCGACCTCGTAATGCTCCTGACCGACGATCTCGGGCGCCAGCGCCCGGGAGTTGGACGCCAGCGGGTCCACGGCCGGGAAGATGCCCTGTTCGGCGATGGAGCGCTCCAGCACGATCGTGGCGTCAAGGTGAGCGAAGGTGGTGGCGGGGGCGGGGTCAGTCAAATCGTCGGCGGGCACATAAACGGCCTGGAACGAGGTGATGGAGCCCTCGTGCGTCGACGTAATACGCTCCTGGAGCTCGCCCATTTCAGCCGCCAGAGTGGGCTGGTAACCCACGGCGCTCGGGGCCCGGCCAAGCAGCGCGGAAACCTCAGAACCGGCCTGGGAAAAACGGAAGATGTTGTCGATGAAGAGCAACACATCCTGGCGTTTCTCGTCGCGCAGGTATTCGGCGATGGTGAGGGCCGAAAGCGCCACCCGCAAGCGGGCCCCGGGCGGTTCGTTCATCTGCCCGTAGACCAGGGCCACTTTCGACTTGGAGATGTCCTTGCAGTCGATCACACCAGCGCCGCGCATCTCGTGGTAGAGGTCGTTGCCCTCGCGGGTACGCTCGCCAACCCCGGCGAACACCGAGAGACCGCCGTGCTGCTTAGCGATGTTGTTAATCAGTTCCATGATGACCACGGTCTTACCCACGCCAGCGCCGCCAAAGGCGCCCACCTTGCCGCCCTTCAGGAACGGGCAGACCAAGTCGATGACCTTGATCCCGGTGGTCAGCACTTCCGGGTGGGTCGCCTGGCTGGTCAGCGGCGGCGGAGCGCGGTGGATAGGCAGGCGCTTATCGGCAGGCACAGGACCGAGCTGGTCCACTGGATCACCCGTGACATTGAGAATACGCCCCATCACGCCCAGGCCCACCGGCATGGTGATCGGGCTGCCGGTGGTCTGCGCCTCGGTCCCGCGGCGCAGACCTTCGGTGGGACCCATGGCGATACAGCGCACCCAGTTCCCACCCAGATGCTGCTGCACTTCGAGGGTCAGGGTGACCGCCTCACCCTGCCGCGTCGGAGCCTGCACCAGCAGCGCGTCATGGATACGAGGCAAATCCGCCGTCTGGTTGAACTCGACGTCAACGATAGGTCCGATGAGCTGTACAATCCGGCCAACACTCATGACCAGCGGTCCTTTCTCACGCACGCCCACGGCCTGACGGGGCCGCCCGGCGTGCCGTTTTCAGCCTCGGATGGACAGCGCGGTGCTGATCTCGATCAACTCGCCCGTGATGGCCGCCTGTCGCAGCTTGTTATATTCCAGGGTCAGATCGCGTACCAGTTCGCGAGCGTTATCCGTCGCGCTCTTCATGGCTACCATGCGGGCGCTATTCTCGCTGGCCCGCGCCTCCAGGATGACTTGATACAAGAGAAAATCGAGAGCCAGGACCAGAAGCGGCTGCAGGACGGCCTCGATGGACGGTTCGAAGGTGAAATCGATGCAGCCACTGAGGCGCTCAACCACGGCCTCTGTGGTCACGTCCGGCGGGCCGTTCGGGTCCACCGCCGCCACCAGGCTGCCAATCTCGCGGATCGGCAGGAACGAGCGGCGACGGGGCTCCTGCCTCAGGGTAGAGACAAAGTCGGTATAGACCAACTCGGCCCGGTCAACGTCGCCGTCCAAAAAGAGCCCGGACACAAACCGGCTGACCGTCCGCGCCATGCCCAGCAGGTGCGTTTCACGCCAGGTGAACTCGGCAATCAAGCGCCGCTGACTGCGCGTGATGAACTGAGCCCCCTTGCGGCCAACCGCCACGAAGACGGTCTTCGCCGGGTCGTAGTGCAGGAGTTCGCGGAAGAGATTCGAGTTCAGTGAGCCGCAGAGCCCTTTGTCGGTCGACACCACCACCACCACCGTCGTCGCCGCCGGGCGCTCCGCCATCAGAGCGTGCCGCAGTTGCGCGCCGGTGCTGCTGATTTCACGCAGAACCTCGCCCAGGAGAGCGGCGTAGGGCCGACCCTGAACCGCCGCCTGCTGAGCCTTGCGCATCTTGGCGGCAGCCACCATCTGCATGGCGCGCGTGATCTGGGCGGTGTTGTTCACCGACCGGATGCGCCGCCGAATGTCACGCAGGTTGGCCATCTGTCCTTACCCCGCTGTCGCCGCAAAGTCTTTCAGCGCGGCCGCCAGGCCGGCCGTCAAGGCATCATCCAGCTTCTTCTCGCGCCGGATGGCAGCCAGCAAGTCGGCGCGACGGTGCAGGAAATACTCGGCCATCTGAGCCTGGGTGACCTTCAGCTTGTTCACCGCAACCGGGTCGAAAGCACCGTTCTGCACCGCCCACAGCAGCAGCACCTGTAACTCCATGGGTACAGGGTGCCCCACAGGTTGTTTGAACAGCTCGACGATGCGCTTGCCGCGCTCGAGCTGCGCCTGGGTCTTCTTGTCCAGGTCACTGCCGAACTGCGCGAAAGCCGCCAACTCGCGGAACTGCGCCAGGTCGAGCTTGATGCGCCCCGCCACCTGCTTCATCGCCTTCGGCTGGGCGGCGGAACCGACGCGCGATACCGAAATCCCGACCGAGATGGCCGGGCGCACGCCCTGGTAGAACAGATCGGTCTCCAGGTAGATCTGGCCATCGGTAATGGAGATGACGTTGGTGGGGATGTACGCCGAGACATCTCCCGCCTGCGTTTCGATAATGGGCAGCGCCGTCAGCGAACCGCCACCCGCCGCCTCCGACAGCCGCGCCGAACGTTCCAGCAGCCGACTATGCAGGTAAAAAACGTCGCCCGGATAGGCCTCACGACCCGAAGGCCGCCGCAGCACCAGCGATACCTGCCGGTAAGCCACCGCATGCTTGGACAGATCGTCGAAAATCACCAGCGCATCCATGCCGTTATCCATGAACCACTCGCCGATGGCCGTGCCACTGTAGGGCGCCAGATACTGCATGGTGGCGGATTCCGCCGCGGTGGCCGAGACCACGACGCAGTAGGGCAGCGCGCCAGCGTCGTCCAGCAGCTTCACCGTCTGCGCCACACTGGCCTGCCGTTGCCCCACGGCGACGTAGATGCAGTGAACCGGTCTGAATCCCGCCTCCGGCTCCGCCTCGGCCGCCCGATTGAGGCGAGCCTGGTTGATGATGGTATCCACCGCGATGGACGTCTTACCGGTCGAACGGTCCCCGATGATGAGTTCGCGCTGGCCGCGACCGATGGGAATCATGGCATCAATGGCCATGATCCCGGTTTCCAACGGCTGGCTCACAGATTGCCGCTGCACGATGCCGGATGCCACCCGCTCAACCGGGTAGAAAATGTCGGACTTGACCGGGCCCTTGCCATCCAAGGGCCGCCCTAGCGCGTCCACAACCCGGCCTAGAAGCGCCCGTCCGACCGGGATCTCAAGCAGGCGACCGGTCGTGGTCACCTGCTGGCCCTCACGCACCCCAGACGCTTCTCCCAGAATAATCGCGCCAACCTCGGACTCCTCAAGGTTGAGCGCCAGGCCCATAGTACCGTCACCGAAGTCCAGCATCTCGCTCAGTCGAGCCTCCGTGAGGCCTTCGATGCGGGCCACGCCATCACCGATCTCGCGGACGATACCGGTATCCCGCGATCCCGTGCTCAGGGCGGCGCCGCGGATGCGCTCTTCGAGTTCTTTGAGGATGTCTTTCATGGTCCCTGCTCACCCATCCTAATCGGGCTCGGCCTACCCGTCCAATAACGCCTGTCCAAGATGCTCAAGTCTGCCGCGCACGGAAGCGTCGTACACGGTATAGCCCACCTGTGACCAAATCCCGGCAATCAACCCAGGGTCAACCGTAAACTCCACGGAGGCAATGCTCGCTCGCCCCGTCGAGAGCAGACTAACGACCTCCTCCTGAGCAGCAGGGTCCAGCGCTACCGCACTCGCCACTCTGGCGTGGTGCAGGCGGTGATGCAGCCGCAAGCGCTCGCCAAGGGCCGCAAGCACAGCCCTGCCCCCGCGCTCCGGGCGCTGCTCCAGCTCCTCAACCGCCGAGCGCAGGGTCTCCGGCTGCAACTCGCCATCCCGGAAGCAGGTCAGCCAGATTCGGCGGGCCGTGCGTCGATGACTGTTGCGGGGTCGCATCACGTCGCTCCCTCTGGGGCCTCGTGCCCTAACCTCACGCTACCAGCCCTTGCATGCCTTCCTGACGGATGCGCTCCTGGTCTGCGCTGGTAAGCACTTTGCCGGTGACCGCCGCGGTCGCCTGGAGCAGCAGCCCCCCCAACTCCCGACGCAACTCGGCACGAACACGGTCGCGCTCCTGCACGGCCTCATCGCGCGCCTTGCCGAGAATCCCCTCCGCGATGGCCTGCGCCCGCTGCCTCTCGCGTTCCGTTAGCGCCGTGGCCACGCCACGCGCTTCGCCCACGATGCGGTCCGCTTCGGCGCGGGCAATCTCGAGGACTTCCCGGCGCTGCGCCTCGGCCGCCGCCAGCTCGGCATGCACCCGCTCCGCCTCGGTCAGGCTGTCAGCGATGCGCTGACGCCGTTCATCAAGGATCCGCATCAACGGTTTGTAGGCAAGCTGCCGTAAGATCAACGCAACGATCAGAAAGCTGACCATTTGCGCGATCAAGCCAGGCCCGTTGACACCAAACTGTTCGGCTGTCTGCTGAACTACCGCAGCCAGCCCACCCGATGCTTCCGGTACGACCTGCCCGGGAAGTGCCGCCATGCGCAGATACCTCCACCTGCAAACCGCACAACCATCGCCCATAGACGACCCTGCCGCGGCCGAAGCCTGGCAGTCGGCTCAGAGCAACGCCTGCGCCCCTGAACACGCCCCTCACTTCACCAGGAAGATCACGTAGAACACCAGCGCCTCGCAAAAGGCAATGGCAAGGATCGACTGCACTAGAATCTTGGTCGCGGCGCCGGGGTTCCGTCCCACCGCCGCCACGGCAACCGATCCGATGCAACCGATGCTCGCCGCCACCGTCGCCGCGGTCAACGTGATGTGCCACCTGTCCATGGTCTGTAATCTCCGTCCTGTGGGGTACTTTTCCTGCCGGCCAACTGTCCAGCCCGGCGAACTTCCTGACCTAATGGTGGGTCGCGTGTCCAGGTTCACTGCGGTGCTGCGCAACCGCCTCTTCGCCGTGTTCACAACTCAGCATGGTAAATATGCCCGCCAGAAGCGTGAACACCGCCGCCTGGATGACCCCGACCACCAATTCAACGAAATAGAAGGGCACGGGCAGAACCCAGCTCGCCATCGGAAACTTGTGCAACATGGTTTCCATCATGGTCTCGCCCGCGAAAATGTTGCCAAACAACCTCAGGCTCAAGGAGATAGGCCTGAAAGCGATGGAGATCACTTCCAGGACGCCCGCCGCGATAAACACCACCCCAACGAAGAAGCCTATAATCCCCGTCGTGCCGCCTTTGGGCCCAAAGAGATGCCAGATAAACCCCTTGACCCCTTGCTCCTGCAACGACCAGATCAGCCAGCACCCCATGAACAGTATGGCGACGCCAAAGGTCAGGTTCACGTCGGCATCGGCGCCGCGCAACAAGGGCCGCATGATCGTCATGCCATGGGCGGACTCAAGGCCCCAGCCAATGGTGCCGAACCCGGGCAACAGCCCACACCAATTGGCGGTAAGGATGAATAAAAAAAGCGTGGCGAGAAACCAAAAAGTCTTCCGCGCCAGCGGCTCGCCCATCAAGCCGGAAAGAAACCCGAACAGGCCGTCAAGCACCACTTCCAGGATTCCCTGCAAACGGTTCGGAACCAGGCTCGCACGGCGCACCGCCAACTGCGTAAGCACTACCAGCACCAAAGCCACCAACCACGTCGCCACCATCGAGTTCGTTACCGGCACGCCGAATACCTCACCCACGCGACTGGCCTTCAGCTGCAGAGCCCCTTCCGCTTCAGCCGTGCCCTCGGCCAGTACAGTTCCACAAGCCAAAACGGCAAGAACCGCAACTCTATAACAGGTCATGAACCACGTACTCATGCATTCCCCAAGGGCCCGCACAAAACATGCACACTCCGCAGTCTGAACCATGATCACAAGACTGTGCCTAAAGGTAGCGCCCCCAAAAAATATGGCAAGTATGTACATAGGAAATAATGATGAACCCTGTATCGGGGGCAGCCGCGGTGGACAAGTCTTCGGAATGTGGCACATTCTGCTGCAGTTAGCCACAGCCCATCCAGGATCACCTCGCACCCTCTTTGGAGACGGCAAGATGAGCGCTCTTTCGACCCGGCACCTATTCACCGCCTGTTCCATGGGACTGTGCAGCGGCGCGCTGCTGATCGCGACCGTCGGCGCCGCCGGGGCGGATGCTGACGGCAGCCAGCCCAAACGCGCCGTGGCAAAGCCCGCCAACGCCGCCTTCTACGGCGCCGACGGCGCCTACTTGGCCGACCCCGCCAAGAATGCTTACTACGAGATGATGCGTGCTTTCGACTATCCTATCCCGGCAGTGCTCAAGACCGATCAATTCTGGGTCTGCGACTTCCTGCAGCGGGACTTCAAGACGCTCGGCATGGCCGGCATCTTCTGGATCAACGCCCACGGCGCCTACGGCACGGCCGGCAGCAAGGCCTACGGCGGCGACTTCAAA
>CAILKC010000429.1 GCA_903834675.1 uncultured Victivallales bacterium
CAGGGCCGCCCTCCAGGCGATCCGGCGCGTCCCGGCCGGATCGGAATCGGACCCGCGTCGGCAAGTCTCATTCCGGTATGCCCGGCCGCAGCCGGGGGCTGGGCTGAACCCTAGGCCCTGAGTAGTCACCACCTACGGAACTGACCTGCGCCCCCTGGCGCGGCGCGCATTTGCGCCCAGGCCGTGCCGTGGTACGGTGGGGAGAGGGGTGTTCCTCTCGGGAATGACCCGTGGGACCGCCGCCGAGTCGTTGCTGACGGCGCTCCACCCCTGACAACGGAAAAGGACTACTGCGATGACGACCGACGGGAACCTTCTCCGCGCGACGGCCCTGGCCGCCGGGCTCTTCTGTGCCGTCACGCCCGGCCTGCTGCGGGCGCAAGCGCCCCAGCCGCAGGCCACGCCGCCGGCGCCGGCGGCCGCTCCCGGCCAACCCGCCACGGACGCCGAAGCCGCGCTGCAGAAGAAGTACGGCGACAAGCTTAGCCTCGATGCTTACCGGGCGTACCGCGCCGTGGTGGACACGCTCTCGCCGACGGAGCAGAAATGGGAGCGGGTGCTCGAGGACCAGCTCGGCACCTACTACTTTCCCCTGCATCTCCAGAGTCGCCTCAAGCCCGGCTTCAAGCCCGAGACCTCAGCCTGGGGGTTTGTCACGGACGACCCGGCCTTGCCGCGCGTCCTGCTGATCGGGGACTCCATCTCTCATATGTACACGGTCGCCGTCCGCCAGGGGCTCGCCGACAAGGCCAATGTGCATCGCGCCCCAGCCAACTGCGGGCCGACCGACAGTGGTCTGAAGAACCTCGATCTCTGGCTCGATCAGGGCAGCGGCAAGTGGGACCTCATCTACTTCAACTTCGGCATCCACGACCGCAAAAAGACGCCGGAGCAGTACGCCGCCAACCTGGAGAAGATCGTGGCGCGCCTGCAGGCCACCGGGGCCAAGCTCGTCTGGGCCCGCACCACGCCGTTCGGAGAGAAAGTGCTTGAGGGCGGCGACGAAAGCGCCCCTCTTAACCGCGTGGCCGACGAGGTGATGGGGAAACACGCCCTTCCCAGCGACGATCTGCATGCCGTCGTCGCCGCCAAGATTGCCACCGCCCAGAGCAACGACCACACCCATTTCAACGCCGAGGGGGTACGGCTCCTGGCGGAACAGGTCGTCAAGACCCTCCAGCCTCTCTTGCGTCGGCCGTGACGGCGGGACCTGGGCTGGATAAGTCGGCAGAGGTTGGCCAGAGGAGGGTCATACGCATGTCTCTCGCACGAGTCTGCCAGGGGTTGCTGGCGGCGGGGCTGGCGGTTTCCGCGGTGGCGGCGGCGCCGGTCGTCGGCAAGGTCGCCAACTCGGGAGATTGGCTGCGCGGGGTGATCCCGCTGCCGCATGAGGTCGCCATCACGGAGCAGGTCACGTTGCCGGCCAGGGAGGTGCGGATCGTCCTGCGCGAGGGATCCGGGGCCCCGGCGCAGACCGGCTGGCGGGGGTTGCAGGCGCTGTTTCGGGAGAAAGCGGGGGTGGACGGCGGCGCCGGTGCGGGCTTTGAGATCACCCTGGGCTTGTGCGATACGCAGGGGCGCCTGGGTGACCTGACGGTCCCGGATGCGGCGCGCTTGCAGGAACTCCCCAACCGCAGCCAGGCCTACCTCATCCGCCCCATCGGCAAGGACCGCCTGGTCCTCGCCGCGCTGGACTCGCGCGGGCTCTACTATGCGGCTCTGACCCTGCGGCAGATGCTCGAACCGCGCTTTCACGGCGACCTGGTCGATCTGCCGTTGGCCACGATCACCGATTGGCCCGACCTGGCCGAGCGCGGCGAATGGGGCGGCTCTTCGGTGCGCGACCTCGAGTGGCTGGCTGAGCGCAAGATGAACCTGGTGGAGTTCCACTCCGAGCACAGCGTCGACGCGCAGGGGAAGGCCAGCGCCAGCCTCGACCCGGCCCTGCTGCGGCGCGGGGAACTGCACGGGGTGACCATGGTCCCCATCATCTCGCACCTCAACGGCATCGGCAGTCGCGGCGCCTACAAGGCCTATCCGGAGCTGCAAGGGAAGGGCAAAGCCGCGGTTTACGCCGATGACAGCGTGACCCTTATCGCCCCCTGCGCCTCACACCCGAAGCTGCGCGAGATACTGGCCGCTTGGATGTGCGGTTTCGCGGCGGCCGGCGACGTCCGTGACATCAGTTGCTGGCTGGGCGAGCTGCGCCAACGCTGCGAATGCGAGGAATGCGCCAAGACCGGCCAGTTCGCGCTGGAGACCCGCGCCTTCGTCGAAGCCTGGCGCGAGGCCCGCAAGACCTACCCCGATCTGCGCATCCGCATCCTGCTCACCCAAGGCAGCTACGACAGCAACGACAAGGTGCTGGCCGAGATTCCGCCCGAGGTCGGCGTCACCTACTACGATGGCGGCCGCACCTACGACTCCTCGCCACAACCCATGATCTACCCGCTGCTGCAAGACTACGCGGCCAAGGGCGGCTGGCTGGGTTGCTACCCGCAGCTCACACCCTCCTGGCGCATCGTCAGCCCCTGGAGCTGCCCGCAGTTCATCCGCTTCCGCCTGACCGAGTTCGTCGACAAGAAGCTCACCAGCCTGGGCGGCTATGTCGTGCCCGACAACCGGCTGTTCGACTTCAATGTGACCGCCGCCGCGGAGTGGAGCTGGAATGCGCACGGTCGCAGCGAGCGCGACTTTGCTCTGGCCTGGGCCACGCGCCAGGGCTGCGCCGAGCCTGAGGCGGTGGCGGACTGGGCCATGTTGTTGGGTCCGGTCTCCTGGGATCTCTACGGCGCCCGCCTGGTGGAGCGTTACCTCTTCCACCCGGACGCCTTCCGTAACCTCATCTCGGCGCGCGCCAAAGTGCCTTTCCAGAAGGGCTTTCTGGGCCTGATCCGCGACCGCGAGCAACTGCAGCGTAACCGGCAGGCCTGCGTCGAGGCGCTGCGGCTCGCCCGGCAGGCCGGCCCGCCGACGGTCCTGGCCGAATCCGAGGCCATCCTGAGCTACTACGACATGGTCATCGCGATCTGCGACCTCTGCGACACCCTGGCAGGAAAGGCCGCCATCACCCCCGCCACCCGGCGCCAGTTGCAGGACCAGATGAATCGGCTGGCCCTGGCCGGCGGACTGAACCTCGACGCCCTCGCCGACTGGGAGCGTGCCGCGGCCGTCGGCGCCGGCGGGGGACGCTTCCGGGAATGCCTCGAGGCCACCGCCAACACGGTCCAGGCCGTGGCCGTGGCCCTGGAGCCGTACGGAGTCCGCAACCCGAATGTGCTGATGATGGGCCGCGAGATCGGCAGGTGGACCGTCGAGGACTTCCGTGAGAGCGCCAGGATCAGCCGCGAATGGGAGGTGACCAACCTGCTGGCGGGGCCGGGGACGTACCTGGTGACCTTTCATTACACCGCCGGCTGGAACGGCCTGAACCCAACCCGCGCCGCGCTGCTGGCGGTCCCGGCCGCCGGGGCGGCGACGGCTCGCCGGGAACTCAGCGTCGACGCGCACCCCGGCGTCACCGGCCACCGCAGCACCGGCAATACCTACCGTCTGGCGCTCGAGGCGTACGATCCCGGTTGCCGCTACCTGGTCGCGGCAACCGTCAGCGGCACCCGGCCGCAGGACCAGGCCGAGGGCCGTACCGGCTGCAGCGGCGTGGTCCGGCTGCAGCGTGAGCGCGACCCGGATTGGCAGACGCGGGTGCTGCAGGTCGAGCCCCTGGCGGACGGGGAAGTCCCGAGCGGCCTCAAGACCGCCTTCTCGGGCCAGGGTATCCGCGTCGGCGTGGTGGTCGGCGGCTATGGTTCTGAGAGCCTCTTGCGGTTGCTGGCGAAGGAGCCCGGCCTGGACGCCGTCGCGGTGCCCGGCGGCGACCTGCGCCTGTCGGAGTGCCAGGTGCTGATCCTGCCGCAGTTCCGCAGCGACATGGCGCCGACCGACCTGGTCAGCCAACTCGAAGCGTACGTGCAGGCAGGGGGCGGGCTGATCAGCACCCACGACGCCGTCGGCTACCGCCAGATGCCCGCCCTTCTCACCTCCGTGTGCAAGGGCGGTAGTGGCCATGTGCGCGAGGAGAACTGGAAGATCAGCGGCAGCCACCCCGTGACCGCGGGGCTGACCCCGGATGCAACGCTCGCCCAGGCGTACTTCGATCACGTCGAGATCGAGGCCGGGCCGGCTGGCAGCGTGGTCGCGGTCTCCGAGAAGAGCGGCAGACCCGTGCTCGTCGTCGGCGAGCCCGGCAAAGGCCGCTACGTCGCCTGCGGGCTGCTTCCTGGCTTCAGCGCCGACGCCCAGGAAGCGCCGCCGACCGCCGACGAAGCCCGGCTGCTGCTGAATGCCGTGCGCTGGTGCGCCCGGGCGCGGTGAGAGGGGGAGCGGCTCAGCGGGGCATGCGCCCCCGTGGAGCTTCGCCCTCCAGAGACCGCCGACTGTCGGGTCGGCTCTGGCCGCGAGCCGCGGCCGCTCCATTCCCCTGGAGAGGCGCCTGGCCGCAGGCGCGGCGGTGGAGCCCACCGCATCTCCACCGGATTCTGGAGAGGCGCCTGGCC
>CAILKC010000430.1 GCA_903834675.1 uncultured Victivallales bacterium
CGTTGGAGGGCGCCGCTGCGTCGGCGCCGCGGCGGCCACGCAGGGCCGCCCTCCAGGCGATCCGGCGCGTCCCGGCCGGAGCGGAATGGGACCCGCGTCGGCACGTCTCATTCCGGTAGGTCCGGCACCAGCCGGGGGCTGGGCTGACCCTGAACCCTGTTTTCCTCTCCGCCAGTCTCCCAGTCCGTCTCCTCCAGTCGCCGCTTCCCCGTCTCGCCGTCTCGCCGTTTCCTGAACCCCAGGACCTGAGGTGTCAGCCGCCACGGACCTGACCTGCGCTCGACAAGGGCGAGTTCCCGGAGTCGCGTCTCGGGGTTGTCTCAGGATCGGAGCGCGCCAAGGTCCCCGCTGGAGCGCTGTCCAGCGCGGTCCTGATTGCCCGGGCCTCCTCATCTTGCCAGGAATGACCAGGTCAGCGGCGTCTTGCCGCCGAGGGTCGCCTCGAGGCGCTGGTCCCAGGTGCAGCGGAAGCGGTCTGAGCGCGCGCCGAGACTCACGACGATCTCGACTCCAGCGTCCGCTTCCTGCGCGGTTACGCCGCTTACCTGCGCCGTCTGCCCCGCCGCGACCGGCTCGATGAGGGCGACGAAGCGTGCGCGGGAGCCTTCCCGCGTCAGCAGCACCAGCGGTATGGTCTCGGTCACACTAGCGCCGACGCCAGAGCCGGTGGTGACCGTGGTCGCGGGAGCCCCGGCCAGGGTCAGATGGAGATTGAGGCGTGCTTGGCTGAAGACGACGCGCACGGGGTCAGCGGTGCGGCCTTCTTGGGCGTTCTGGATATACTCGCCGCCGCGGAGTCGTCCCTTGAGTTCCGTAGCGGTCGTGGCGGCGGGGCAAGCGACCTTTTCGCCGCGGTTGTGGTACAGCCAGTCGAAGCGGTGGCTCTGGTCGGCGGTCAGTTCATCGATGATGAGCAGATAGGTCTCGGTCTGGAGTAGCGCTCGGCGCTGTCTGACGCCGGGGTAAGCCTGGTCGCACTCGGCGGCAGCAACCGCCAGTTCGGGTGTTGCGGAGAAGAGGTTCACGCGGGCGGCGACTCCGCGCTGGGATTCGCCATCGACGAGCACGGTGTTGTGGGAGATCGTGGCCTTGTACCACAGCCCGTGTATCGGCAGCCGGTAGGCCTGGCTGCGCGCTCGGCCGGGGTCGACGCCGAGTTCCTGGCCGTAGCCGAAGAGGACAAACGAGAGCTTGTCGAGGTGGCCGTGGTAGCCACCATACTCACCGAAGACGAAAGCGCTGGTCAGCGCGGCGGGCCCCTGCGTGCGCAGGATGGCATGGCCGGCGCCGGGGAACAGCTCGCTGCCCAGAGCCGCCGTGGCGGCAGACGCAGTAGCGGTGCGGCCGTGGAGTACGCTTTCCCACGTAGGAGTAGCGGGCAGCAACGCCAACAAGGCTGGGTCGCGGCTGGCCGCATAGGCCGGCTCGAAGAGGTCCGCGTGCCCCTGCGCCGAAGTGCTCACGTCGTCGCCGAAGCGTGGCAGGGTGCCATCGGGCAGGGTGTAGCGGGCGGGCAGGGTGAACAGGCTCTGAAAACGCGGCGCCCGCCAGAGGTCGATATCGAGCCGCCGGGCGGCTTCGGCCAGAACCACGAGCGCTTGCAGGGCGTAGAAGTGGTAGCCCCAGCTAGTCTCATACCACATGCCGTCTGGGGTTACCGAGTGCTGCATCTGGAAGAGGAAGCTATTGCCGGCTTGCGGCAGTCCTTTGGCCTCGATATTGGCAGCCTGACCGAGGAGCTGTTCCAGCGGCGAATCCGGGCCGCCAAGCACGGCTTTTCGCATCCAGGCTGCCTCACCGAGCACGGCGCCAGCGCTGAACAAGGCGGCGTTGTGCCAGCTCTGCCAGTTGTTGACTCCGGCCTTGTACTTGTCGATGGTTTCGAGCATAGGGAGGAGCAGGCCAGCGCGGATACGCTGGTGGTCTTCCGGGCTCAGTGCGGCGTGGTCGTGGACCAGGTCGTAGGCTGGGGCGATACGGGTGGAGAGGGCCGAGGCTTCCCCGAGTGTCTGCTCGAAGAGATGACCACCCGAGACCCAGCGCCAGGCCAGATTCCAGGTCGTGTTGGCGTGGTAGGGATAAGCGCGGTAACGCTCGGCGTAGCCCAGCAGAATGGCTCTGGCATAGGTGGCATACTTCGGGTCATCGGTGATGGCCGCGGCCCAGGCGGCATCCAGCAGTCCCTGGAGCAAGCGCTGGTGCCGGGCGGAGAAGAGCACATCATCGTAGGGAGGTCCCGAGTAGACCGTGGCGCAGAGCGGGCACTTGTGGTGGGTGGCGTCGACGGTCGAGAGCGCCACCTGACAGCGCTCGCACTGATACCACTGGTTGTGTTGCCCGCCCCGCGGCGGAAAGTCCGGCGCCTGGCTGACGGCGGCGTCTGCACGTCGGACCACGGCCGCGACCGCGTCGTGGGTCGGCCCTTGGGCGTTCCAGGCGGCTCGCAACCGCGATAGTTCGAGCGCGGTGCAGGCGATGCGGGGATAGGGACGCAGGGCTGACAGGGTCACTTCCGGGACGTGCCAGGCGGGTTCGGCGGCGGCGCTCACCAGCAACGTCAGGGCCGCGGCGGTGAGCCGCGTGGCGCGTGCGGCCACAAGGCTGAGATGGGGCATGGTAAACGTACCTCGACAGGCTCAGCCGGACGTCGTCGACAGCTTGCGCAGAACCAGGCAGCACATCGCCCCGGCGAAGTGAGTCTCGCCCTTGCCGAAGTGCGTCCGCGCGGCCAGGTCCCGCAGTTCCTCGGGGTCAAGGAAGGGCTCATGAAAGGAGTGCAACCAGAGGAGGGCCAGGCGGAATCCGCCGAACTGGCGGCGGACGTCCGCGCACACTTCGGGGGGCATGTGTCGCACCAGGTCGTAGATGAGCGCATACTGCCCATCCTTCAGCACCCGGCAGGTCTCGTTGAGGCTGGAGACCAGGTCTTTCCAGTGGTGCAGCGACAGCGTGGACACGACCAGGTCAAAGGAGGCGTCGGGAAAGGGCAGGGCGCCGGCGCCGGCCAGATGGAGTTCCACGGCCGCGGCGCCGGCCAGGTTCCGCTTGGCCGTTGCCATCATTGCTGGCGCAATGTCCACGCCGACAAGGGTTGCGGCGGGGAGACGCTGCCGGAGTGCGGCGAGGAGCCATCCGGGTCCAGTGCCGATGTCAAGGATGCGACCGCCTCGGACCCGCCCGGCCACCTCCTCGGCCACCAGCTCGTAATGCCGGCGAAAGGCGCTGGTCTGACTGACGCCGTTGTAAAGCGTCGACAGGGGCCAGAAGATACCCTGCGGGCGCCACCGTCGAAGCCAGGCTCTTGGACTGTCTGCCATAGGGTGCGGTCTCCGCCACAACATAGCATGGCTACAGCCCAGCGAGGCGGCCGGCACACACGGCAAAAGAGCGTGGCCCCTTGCCGAGACGGTGAAGCCTGCCAGATTACGGCAGGGTGGCCACAGCGTCGGGCTGCCCTCGCAACAAGGCGCTTGGCATCATGGCGCAGGAGGAGTGGAAGATGGTTGCTGTACCTGGTCGGATCGTGGCGGGTCTGCTGCTTGCCGGCGCCGTGCTCGCGGTGCGCTGTGCTGCCGCGGTGAGCCTTCCCACGGTATTCGGGGACCACATGGTTCTGCAACGGGGTGAACCCATTCCGGTGTGGGGGTGGGCCGAGCCGGGGGAAACGGTGCAGGTGTCGCTGGACCAGGCCACGGTGGAGGCGACGACCGACGCCGCCGGGGCCTGGCGGGTGGCGCTGCCGGCGCGGGCTGAGGGGGGCCCCTTCGAATTGACCGTGAAGGGCAAGACGGCGGTGACCTTGACGGACGTTCTGGTCGGCGAGGTCTGGCTGTGCTCGGGACAGTCGAACATGCAGTTCACCGTGCGCAGTGCGCTTAACTTCGAGCAGGAGAAAGCGGCGGCGACCCTGCCGCGGATTCGGCATCTGGGCGTGCCGCAGTCTCCCGCCTCGCTGCCGGGAAAGGACGTGAAGGCCTGCGCCTGGAGCGTGTGCAGCCCCGAGACGGTAGGCAATTTTTCGGCGGTGGCCTACTTCTTCGGGCGTGAGATCAGCCGGGAACTGAACGTGCCCGTGGGCTTGATCAACTCGTCGTGGGGCGGGACGCTGATTGAGCCCTGGACGCCACTGTGCGGGTTCCAGCAGGTGCCCTCGCTGAGTGGGATTACGGACCGGGTGGTGCTGACGCTGCCGTCGTCGGCGGCGCACAAGCGCGAGCTTGCGGCCCAGCTTGGGGTGGTGGGCGGTTGGCTTGCCGAGGCCCGCAAGGCGCTGGCGGCGCAGCAGGTGGTGACGCCTGGTCCGGAGTTCCCGAAGGGCCTGCTGCCCTTGCAGAGCCACCAGGATCCGACCACGCTCTACAACGGCATGATCCAGGGGTTGGTGCCGTTTGCGTTTCGTGGCGCGCTCTGGTACCAGGGCGAGTCGAACCACGGCGATGGCATGCTTTACGCCGACAAGATGAAGGCGCTGATCGGCGGTTGGCGGGAGATGTGGAGCAAGCCTGGGATGCCCTTTTACTTCGTGCAGATTGCGCCCTTCGAGTATGGGCAGGAGGCGTACGACGTGCTGCCGCGGTTGTGGGAGGCCCAGGCGGCCGCCGCCGCCATCCCGGGCGTGGGCATGGCGGTGATCCATGACGTCGGCAATACCAAAGACATCCACCCCGCCAACAAGCAGGTGGTCGGCAGCCGCTTGGCGCGTCTGGCGCTGGCCCGGACGTACGGGCGTCAGCAGCTCGAGGATTCCGGCCCGGTCTACCGCGCTATGCGCCTCGACGGCAGCCAGATACGCCTTGAGTTTGACCATGTGGGCAGCGGCCTTGCGGCGCGCGATGAGAAGCCCCTCAATGGGTTTGAGCTGATCGACGCGGACGGCGAGGATTTCGTTGCGGCCGAGGCGCGTATCGAGGGCACGGCGGTGGTGGTCTCCGCCAGCGCGGCGCCGCGGCCGGTGGCGATCCGTTTCGCCTGGCACAAGGTGGCCGAACCCAACCTGATGAACAAGGAAGGCCTGCCGGCCTGGCCGTTCCGGGCTGGCGCGGTGCCACGGATCGACTACCTGTCCCGAGAAGTGGCCGAGGCGAAGGATTTCGAACTGCTCTACGACCTCGACCTGAAGACCATCGGCCGCGACATCCGCTACAACGTGGACCGCAGCGGCGACATCAAGGGCGCCTTTGATCGGGTGGCCTACATGCTGGAGTTGCGCCGGGCTGGCGAGCGAACCCGTTACGTCTATGCCTCGATGGACGCCTTCACCGACGACCTGCGTAAACTGGGCGTGCCTACCCTCTCTTCGAAAGCGTACTTCCAGCAGATGGTGAAGGCTCTCAACGTCGTGTCCAACGCGGACGGGATGGTGACCGGCGTCGGCCTGACCGGCGGCGTGATCGAGTTCTGGCCGAACAACTACAGCCCCTTGAACACACTGCCTGTCGCCAATGCCTCCGGGGAGCTCTGGGACTTCGGCGACCAGCCGGTCGAGCCCAAGGACGGGCATGGCTCCATGCAGGTGGGCAATGCCGAGGCGAAACAGACGCTGTTTGCGCTCAATGCCTGGAACGCGGGTCCGGGGGCGGATCTGGGGATTGGGAACAGTCCGGCGACACCGGTTGTGGTCGGCGGCAACGCGATGGTGGAACGGACGCGCGATTGGACCTTCCAGAGCAATGCCAGCCGGTACACCGCAGCGCGGTTGCGGGTGCTGGTGCGTCTGCGGAAAGGGTAACGTTGGCGTGCCCCGACCCATCCAGGCGGGACGGCAAACCACGGCGCTGGCCGCAGCGCCGGAAAACGCAAGCGCGCTGGCCCCCGGGTTGCCGGAGCCAATGAAGCCGAGCCGTGGTGCGTCTCATGGCCGTACAGATCTCGGCCCTGGAGGCTGCCGGGTCCCTGCTGAGTCACCGCCGTTGACCTTTCCCTGGGCCGCTCCATGGTAAGGCTCGGCTTCTTGCCCATGCAATATCATCTTCCACTCCATGGCTCCAGCCGCCGCCGCGGTCTTGCGGCGGCCAGCCTGCTCGTCTGGATCGGCGCGCTGTTCTGTTTTCCATGGCCCGGGGCGGCCCAGGAAACGGAGCGCGCCCTGACGGATTTTACCGCCACGGTCGGCCGCTGGCAACGCCGGGAGTGGACCGCCCAGGGCCAGCCTCAGAGCACGCCCCTCGAACCGGCCGCCGCCACCCAGGGCGGGGGACGCTGGCTGCGCCTGCCTCTCTCCCTTCCCGGTCGCAACGAGTTCGTCGCTCCTGTCGAGGGTTCCTGGCAGGGCTGGCAGACGCTCACCTTCCGGGTCTTCCTTCCTGCCGGCCTTCCCGCCAACGCCGTCGTCTGCGTCTTCACCAAGGACCGGGACCACCTCTGGCGGCAGATTCGCAGGCCCGCACCGACCGAACGCGCCGCGCTGGTGGAGATCACGGTGCCCGTCGGTGGCCCTGCCGCAGCCAGCGCCTGGAGCCCGCGCGAGCATGAACGGCCCTGGCATCCGCTGACTCCGCGCTGCCTCATCGAGTATGGACTCAGCCTCGAGCTCGAGACCGGCGCTACAGACCGTTTTCAGGGTGACGCTTTTCTCGCCGCGGTCGTCTTGCGCCAACCCGGGCTCGTCCACCCCGCGGACTCGATCCGTGATCTCAACCTGACGCCGCATTCACCGCGGGTCGGTGAGCGCTTCGAGGTGTCCTTTCGCCTCGGCGACGACTACCGCGATCCCTTCCATCCCGATAGCGTCAAGGTGGAGGCGGCCGTCACCACGCCGTCCGGGACCGTGGACAAGGTGCGCGGCTTCTACGACGAAGACTTCCTCTACGACCCGCGGATAGCGGACATCACGCGCACCCTGACACCCTACGGCGCGCCCTCCTTCAAGACCCGCTACTGCCCGCGTGCCACGGGTCGGCACCGCATCGAGATCACGGCCACCGTGGAAGGCCGCGTGCTGACCTTGCCCCCGATGGAGTTTGTAGCCGACGCGCCGACGGTGGCCTACCGCGGTTCGGTGCGTCGCGACCCCGCGAACCCGAAGTACCTGATGTGGGAGGACGGCACCCACTTCTGGTCGCTCGGGCTGAATGTCCGCAGTCCGTTCGACACCCGTTACCTGCAGGTCGCCCCCTATTCCACCTGGCGCGACGAGGGCCTGCCGCTCTACGACCGGTTATTCAAGACGTACCGCGAGAACGGGATTCGGGTGGTCGAGGTCTGGATGTCCTCCTGGTGGATGGCGCTGGAGTGGATCAACGACTCCCCAGGATTCCACGGAGTAGGATACTACAACCCATACAGGGCCTGGATGTTAGACCATATAATGGAGCAGGCCGCGGCGAATGATATCCTGGTCATCCTGGTGCTCAATAACCATGGCAAGTTCGGCGCCCTCAACGATACCGAGTGGAGCCGCAACCCGTACAACCGCGCTAACGGCGGCTTCCTCGACAGTTGCGAGGAATACTTCACCAACGAGGCCGCCCGCGCCGCCTTTCGCCGCACCTGCGACTACATCGTGGCCCGTTGGGGCGCGTCACCCAATCTGCTGATGTGGAAGCTGTTTTCAGAAGTCGATCTGACCGGCACCAGCTATGAGTTCTACACCCAGCCGGAGGTAGCCGAATGGCACCGTGAGATGGGCGCCTATCTCAAGCGCATTGACCCCTGGCAGCATCTTACTACCACACACTGGATGCTGAGCTACTACCGCATCAACGACGCCATCGCGCTGCTGCCGGAACTGGATGTGCTCACCACCGATGCGTACTACCAGGGCGGCGGCACGGCCCAGCTTCTCGAGATGCTGCGTGGCGGCAACCTCTTTGCCGCGGCCAAGCAGAAGCCCCTCCTCATCACCGAGTATGGCGGTTCGCCGCACGCCGACTCCATGGGCAACCTCATCCGCCAGGCTCACCTCGGCATCTGGACCGGCTTCTTCAACGAGGCGCCGGCGTCGCCCATGTTCTGGTGGTTTGCCCTGGTCGAGGACAAGAATCTCTATCCGCTCTACGCCGCGCTCAGTCGCTATAGTGCCGACGAGGACCGCCGTGGCCTCGCGCCGGGCCTCCGGGACCTCCCCGGGCGCGGGCTCACCGTCAGCGAACTGCGCGGTGACGACCGGCTTCTGGTCTGGGGCTTCGACAGTGCCTACTACCTCTCCGACGACGAGAATGCGGTTCCCGCCGTGCATGCCGAGGTCGTCTACGAGACCCCCGCTCTGAAACCCGGCGACTACACCGTGGAAATCTGGAACGTCACCGACGGCCGCCCAACCGACTCCGTCCCGCTCACCATCGCCGCGGGACAGGCCGCCCTGTCGCTGCGCCTGCCGCCCTTCAGCCGTGACTTCGCCCTGAAGATCAATCCCGCCGCGCCCTGAATCGCGTTGAGGGCAGGGGGAAGCCACCGCTGCGCCTGGGCTTCCATCTGCGGCGCGGCGGTCGGGGGCACCGATCCGGGGTCCGGCTCGCGCCGCAGCGGGCCAGGGCGCAGGGCAGTTCCGTGGCTGGTGACTACTCAGGTCTTAGGGTTCAGCAGTGCCTCCGGCTGTGGCCGGACATACCGGAATGAGACTTGCCGACGCGGGTCCGATTCCGATCCGGCCGGGACGCGGCGGATCGCCTGGAGGGCGGCCCTGCGTGGCCGCCGCGGCGCCGACGCAGCGGCGCCCTCCAACGCCCCTCGTCCGCCGCGGCGGACGCTGGGCGGAAGGGGAAGCGCCTGGTGTCATACGAGGTTGCTGCAAGTCTCAGACACGCAACCCACTACGGAACTTGACCTGCGGCCCTTGGCCTCACCACGGAGGCGAGGCAACGTGGACCCTCGGCTCGCCGTCGGGAGTCTGCAGCGAGCCCGGTCCTATGAGCCGAAACGCTGGTTGGCGATACTGGGTGGCAGCTCCTGGTAGCCGCAGGGCTCCATGCTGAAGGCGCCACGCCCACTGGTGAGCTTGGGCAGGGACTTACTGAACCCGAACATTTCGGCCAGTGGCACCTGGCAGGAAATGCGCTTGAGCTGCCCGATCTGCGTCATCGCCTGGATGATGGCCCGCCGGGGTTGCAGGTATACGGACACATCTCCGACGCATTCCTCGGGACAGATGACCTCGAGGCGCATCAGGGGTTCGAGTACGGTGGTGCCGACGTGACTGATGGCGTGGTCGACGGCCTGGAGGACGGCCCCGACGACGGCCCCCTCGGTGGTCTTGTCGGTCTGCACATTCAGGGTGGTCAGCTCGGCTCCGACGTAGATCAGCGGATAGCCATGGTTGCCGCCCGTGCGCAGGCCGTCGGCGAGCGCCCTCTCGGCCGTGGCAACGAGGGCTTTAGGCACGAGCACCCGCTGGCGCAGATTGCTGCTGACATGGAACAGCTCTCCGCTGCGGGGCAGCGGTTTGAGGACAATTTCGACCTCGGCAAAGAGTTCAGTCTCGCCGAGGACACGGCTGAAGACGACGTGCTCGGTGGCAGCGGCTTTGAAGGTTTCGCGATAGGCCACCCGGGGTTCGCCAGTACGGGCCTCGAGACCGAACTCGTCAGCGATGCGCTTGAGGTTGATTTCCAGATGCAATTCACCCATGCCGGAGAGCAGGCGTTGCCCGGTGTCCTCGTCCTGGTTTCGGGACAGGGTCTGATCTTCGCGGCAGAGCAGGTCCAGGACCTCGTCCAGGCGTTCCTTGTCCTTGCTGTACTTGGGTTCGATGGCGATCGAGATGACCGGGTCGGGGAAGGAGATGCGTTCGAAGGCGACGCGGCGACGTTGATCGCAGAGGGTATCGCCGATGCCGCAGTCGCGCAGCCCGACGAGTCCGACGATATCGCCAGGGCCGACCGCCTCGATCATTTCGGTGCTCTTGGCGTAGATGCGCAGGAGCTGCTTAGGGCGAACGCGCTCGCCGGAACGGACATTCAGAAGGGTGTCGCCAGCCCGCAGGGTGCCCGAGTAGGTCCGCAGGTAAAAGAGGTCGGAGGCCGCCGAGGCGGTAACCTTGAAGATAAGACCCGAGAAGGGGGCCAGGGGATCGGCCGAGATGGGCACCGCGTCGTCCGTACGGGGGTCGTGGCCCATGACCTGTCCGACGTCTTCGGGGGACGGCAGATAGGCGATGACAGCGTCGATCAGAGGCTGGATACCGAGGCGACGTTTGCCGCTCCCAAGCAGGACAGGAACGATGGTCCGTTTGAGGGTAAGCGCCCGGATTTCTCGACGCAGCAGGTCGGCGGGCAGCGCTTCGCCTTCGAGATAGAGGGTGGCGATGGCGTCCGAATGATCAGCCAGACGCTCGATCATGGTTTCGCGCCGTTCGGCGAGGAGATCGAGGAACTCGGCAGGGACGGCGCTGCGCAGCACCTCGCGGTTGTCTTCCCCGCTGAAGGAGACCAGCTCTTCGCTGACCAGGTCGAGCAGGGCGTGGAAGCCGTCTTCGATCCCCAGCGGCTCTTGCAGCGCGATGGCGCAGGTAGCGAAGACGGCATTGACCTCACCGAGGACGCGTGGGAATGAAGCGCCGATGCGGTCGAGTTTATTGACAAAGGCGATCTTGGCGACGCGGTAGGCATCGGCCTGGTGCCACACCTTCTCGCTCTGGGCCTCGACTCCCTCGACGCCGCTGAAGATAACCACGGCACCGTCGATGACGCGAAGCGAGCGTTCCACTTCGGCGGTGAAGTCGATGTGTCCGGGAGTATCGATGAGGTGGATAAGGTGGTCGCCCCAGGGAATGGTGGCGGCCGCGGCGCGGATGGTAATGCCGCGGGCGCGCTCCTCGGGAAGGAAGTCCATGACGGTGGTGCCGTCGTCGATGCTGCCGTAGCGGTGCGTCTGGCCCGAGTAGAAGAGAATGCCTTCGGTGGTGGTGGTCTTGCCCGCATCGATGTGGGCGATGATACTGATATTACGGATGTGGCTGATGTCACTCATGTCACTCACTTGAAATCCTTCCCTAAAAGGACGGGGCTGCCCCGCGCGGGAGCAGCCCCGTAAAGCTGTAGCATCAGGCCTTCACGGCGGGATCTACGGCGCCGACAGTTCGACGTTGCGCGACGCCTTGATCCAGTAGGCTTGCCCCTTCTTCATGATGGGGGTCGTTTCGTATCCCTTGGTGCTGGGGTTGATCCCCTTGACGCCCAGGTTTTCCCTGAGAACCGCGTCGTAATTCAGATCAACCGCCCCGTTACCGTCAGGTGCCTGGCTGTATGCCGAGTAGGCCTCGACCACGTTGGTATCGACCACGGGGCCGACGAGATTCCAGCCGGTCACCAGTGCCAGTTGTCCGCCGACCGGTAAGCCATGCACCGTGAAGGTAGCGCCGGAGGTCAGCGGGCAGAACACCCAGTAGCCGACCTTGGCTTCGACCTCTGTCACCGCCACATAGCCACCGTTCTGGTAGGCCCAGGCGGTACCGGCAATCACTTGTTGTCCGTTGAAGGCAAAGACACTGCGAACCGCCGGGGTAATCGGCTGGATGGCGAAGGAGATCATGTTCCACCCGTAGTCAAGGGTGAGGGTCTGGTTCGCGTCTCCAGTCCCCAGGCTGACGCGGAACAGGGCGCTGTAACCCTGCGTACTGCCACCCGCGGCGGCGATGATGTCCTCGATGTCCTGCGAGGTGAGGGTGATACCGTTGACCGTACTCATGTCCAAGGTGGTGCCGTAGACCGGGTAGAATTCACCGTACGGGCCTTCCTGAACGCGAGTGATGGTGAGCGGGGTCTCGGTGACCGGAAGACTGAGGCCGTTCCAGGTCAGGCGGCAAGTGGCCGGGTTGAGGCCGAGGTCGACCTTCAGATACCAGGACGTCATGTCACCATACGGCCGCATGTCCGTGGTCAGGCGGGTGTGGTCGGCTTCGAGGCCAACGCTGTAGGAACTGCCGGCCGGGGTCATGACCACGCCAGTCCCGGCGCCACCGGGTCCACCGGGGGGAAGGTCACCTGGGGTCGGCAGGTCAGCATCGATGTTCAGGTCGAATCCATGGGTAGCGCCGAAGCGCCAGCCGAGGGTAACGGTCTGAGTCACAGCCGCGGTGCCATCGGTGAAGGTCTTGGCCACCTGTATGGCCTGGGTCCAGCTGACCGTGCCAATGGTCACGGAGTTGCTGAGGCTGCCGGTGCTCTCGCCATTGCTATCGGTGGCAAAGACCTGGCAAGTCCAGACTTCCCCGGCGCGGGTGTAGGTGCTGGGGACCACGTTGGCCGGCGAGCCGTCGGCACTGACCGCAGGCTTGGCGTTGGCCAGAACGTAGTTGGCGCCCTCGTAGGGTTGCGCACCGCTGCCGAAGGGTACAATCTGGCCATTGCGGAACCAGACGTACTTGTAAGAGATGTGACTCTCTCCCAGCGGCGAGACGCCGCCCGAGGCGGTGCAGATCAGGTCATCGGCCGTGTTCGGCTGCTGCGGCAGCAGGGTCACCGTGGTAGGAGCGCTCGGACCGCTGGCGCCGGAGGGGACTTCGAACCAGAGGTGAGCGAGGTAGGCTCCATTGGTTGTGGTGATCGTTGAGTTCGTCCAGACCTGCACGTAGTAGACGCCAGGCGTGAGATCGACCTCGACCCGGGCGAAGTTTGACTCGCCAAGCTGGCCCGTGACACCCGTAACACCCACATCGTCAACCTGGCGGACGAAGCTCGGGGCGCCGCTGCCATTGGAGCGATAGAGCGCCAGAACCGTGTCGCACACATCCGCTAGTCCAGAGTAATACGGGCTCCACATGGTCGTAATATTGCTCGTTTCGAAGGTGACGCGGAGACGCTCGTAGCCGGGGCCGTCTTCCACCAGGAACCAGAACCAGTCGCGGTCCTCACTGGTGCCAAACGTGTGGCGCTGGACCGCGAGGTCAACCAGACTCAGCGGATTGCTCTTGGGCAGAATACGGCGGGCCTGGTTGTAGGTGTTATTGGGCTCGTAAGCGAGCGTACCCACCACCGTGTTGCCGATAATGACCGGATTGGAGCTGATGGTGACGCTACGGTTGGCGTAGATGTCCATGGCGTAGACTTGGCAGAACCAACGATCTCCGGGCAGGGTCAAGGTCTCGCTGAGCACCGGCGTGGTTTGCCCAACGATGGGCGCGTAAGCGGTCTCAGGCGTACGCAACCGATACCACTGGTAGTAGTACGCGAAGGCGTCACCCTCCGGGTCCACTGAGCCCGAAGGATCACAGATGAGCAGGTCTGCGTCAAGTGGGGTATCAGGTGTGACATGAACCAGAGTGGGCGCGGTGGGGGGCCGGTTTTCCGCCGCGCTGCCGACGCCACCGCCAATCACACGAGTGACGCGGACCTGGGTGGTGGCGGTGATGGCACCGCTGCCGTAGGTAGGCCGACTTTGGCCGCCGTCCGCATCGCTGGCGTAGGCCATAAAGCTCCAGAGGTCGCCGCGGCGCGTCAGGCTGCCATCGAGGGTGATGAGGCCATTTGCGGCTGCGGTCACGTTGTCCAGCGAAGAGGATGTGAAGAGCTCCGAGTTGCGGTACCAATCAACCAAGATGGAGACCGCGCGAGTGTTGCTGTTGTTCAACGTCAGCACCAAGGCGTTGCCCTCCTGGGCCTGAGTCGGGGTCAGGCTGACGAAGGTCGGGCGGATCGGGGATACCGTTGCACCGGTGACCACGTAGTCGAAGGCGAACGGGCCGTCCTTGCCCAGGTCGTCTACCGGCACAACGACGGCATAATAGAACTGTCCGGTCACGACACCGCTCAGGGCTGCCAGGTCGAGGGTCAGAGCATGGCCAAGCGCCGGGGCGGCGGCGACGATGAGCTGGTAGTCGTCTCCGTCCATAATGCCGTTCTTGTTGGCGTCGCTGAAGATGACCTCACCCTCGTCCCATCTGCCGTCGGCATTGGTATCGCTGAAGGAGATGCCAGCGCTCGCGCTCGGCGCCCGCGTCCCGCGGAACCACGAGTAGCGGTACTGCACGCGCAGCCCATCCGGGTCCGTGGAAGGCAGGATGATTTCGGCGCGCAGCAGGGCATTGCTAGCGACCTGTTTGGTCGCCGTGACAGGAGCGATACGCATCTGCGGCGCGGTCGGAGCGTCGTTGCCATCGATGACGACGTTTGCCATGGTCATACTGCCTTCCGGCCGCAGAGCGTGGGCCCAGAAGGCCCGCCAGTCCGCGTGCCAGGCGTAGTCCTCGATGGACTGGCCGGCGTCGTCAAACTTCACGTACAGGGCGAGTGCCATGGCTTGGGCCCAGGGGGACGATTGCGCTTCGTACCAGCTTGCGGTGTTGGCATAGTCGACCCATGCATCCTCGCCCGTCTGCCAGGCCTGGTCGCCATTGGCGTCGTTGTAGTACATCGTCAGGGGCCGGACGGTGGCGCCGGAGATCGGCGCGGTGGGGGCTGGCGTGGTGTAGTGGATAAGTACGTCTGTACCTAGGTCGTAAGCTCCGGCGACGCTGGTGCCGGATCCAGTCCGATCGGCCCACACCGTCTCACCCTCATCCCAGGCGCCGCTCGCATTGGCATCCTGGTAGTAGATACCGGTGGCAAGGCGACCGCTGGTGCCGGACAGGGTAGACCAGGCGGTCTGGGTAACATGGCGGTCGACCGCGTAGAGGGCAGGATCGACATTCACCAGCGTGAGCGTGTCGGCAATGCCGCCGTCGTAGATGCCATAGCCAGGAACCACGGAGCGGGCGGCATTCAGCGCGATCTGGTCATTGCTCAGAACGACGCCAGCGAGATCGTGGTTCTGGCCACTGAGCGCATCGCGGTAACGTAACTGCCTGGACTTGACACCCCAGATACGAACTTCGTCCACGTCGCCCGCGTAATTCTCACCGAGACGGACGAACGGGGTCTTGCCCTCGACAACGGCCGGGCAGTAGCCGGAGACTTCGCGTTGCTCGGCGACGGGATCGCCGTCCAGGAAGAGGGTGAGGACGCGCGCGGCTGCATCGTAGCGGCCGGTGAGGTGGTACCACTGATTCTCCACCAATTCCAGGTTGGTCACCTGAACGATGCGTTCGGGCGTTGCATCCGCGCTGTTGTACCACTTGGCGAATGGGTAGAGGTACTGTTGCTCGACGCCATTGATGGTTCTGGCGCCGAACTTGAGGCCGATGGCATAGTTGGTATCAGACCCAGCGGCAGCGCCAAAGGCACGGCGAACCAAATACAGCTCTTCGCCGACCGTCAGCTCGCTCTTGACCAGTTCCCCGCGGGTTGCGTCTGTGCCCGGGCCGAAGCGGAAGCGGAAGCGCGCCTCCACCGTCCAACTGGCAAAGGCCAAACGCTGCTCGGTGTCCGCGACGCCGGGGACCTCAAGGGCCCCATTCCCCGTGAAGCGGGCCATCAGGTTACCGCGGTAGTCGAGGCGGTTGTAGCGGGCCAGGTCGACGAAGGTATTGATGTCCGCCTTCGAGAGACTGTTGTAGCCTTCGCTGCCCGCCACGAATTCCCTGTAGTCGTTGACGCCATCATCGTCGGTGTCGACCAGGTGCGGGTCGGTATTGACACCGGGCTGCCATTCCTGGATGTCGGTGAGGCCGTCGCTGTCGCTGTCGATGGTCTCGTCTTCGGCCACCTTCGGGTCGGTACCGGCAAGGTATTCCTCGTAGTTGGTACGACTGTCCATATCCGGATCATCGTTGCGGCCGTTGGGAGTGGTGGCACTCAGCGGATTGAGGCCATAGCGAATCTCCCAGCCGTCCGGTAGGCTGTCGTTGTCGGTGTCGCGGTCGCGAGGATCGGTGCCCTGACCGAACTCCACGATGTTCGTGGCGCCATCGGAGTCGGGATCACCGGTCGCGCCATTGACGCCGATCGGGTTGAGCGGGTTGAAGGCGTGGGTGACCTCCCAGCCGTCGGGCAGACCATCGCCGTCGGTATCACGATTGCGAGGATCGGTGAGATAGTCCCGTTCCTGGGCGTTGGTGAGACCGTCGTTATCCGGGTCGCCGGTGGCGCCGTTGATACCGACGGCACTGTTGGCATCGAGGCCATAGCTGCGTTCCCAGCCATCGGGCAGGCCGTCGCCGTCGCTATCGCTGTCCATCGGGTTGGTGGCGTCGCCCCAGGTCGGCGGGATGGCCACCAGATTCACGACGAGATCAGCGCCAAGGTACTCAGAGATGTTGGCGAGGCCGTCACCATCGGGATCCTCGGCGGCATCGTCACGCAGCGGATTGAGGCCATTGGCCACTTCCCAACCGTCCGCCATACCGTCGACGTCCGTATCGGCATGTTGGGCACGAGTCCCGGCGTTGTACTCACCGAGGTTCGAGAGGCCGTCGTTGTCCGGGTCGCCAGCGGCACCGTTCACGCCGGTGGCATCGTTGGGCGAGAGGCCATTGGCTATCTCCCAGACGTCCGGGAGTCCGTCATTGTCGCTATCACTGGGCAGCAGGTCCGGCACATCGGTTGAGAAGGCATAGCCGCCCCTACCGCAGGCTGAATCGCCGAGGCGGTTGGTGACAAAGTCCTGAGCCCCGAAGCGGTCAGGAGACTTGGTGCTGCCGGCCCATTCGCCATCGTCCATCATGAACAGGCTGACCATGTCAGGTTCAGCGCCGCTGAGCTGCCGACGCATGGAGGATGAGATGTCGCTGGCGCTGCGGGCGACCTTCCAGATGCGCACTTCGTCGATCTTGCCGGCGAAGCCACTGGTACCGTTCGAACCGATCATGAGGTCGGCGAGGGCCAGGTCCGGGATGAGCCAGGTGAACTGCACATCGCGCAGGATGCCGTCCACATAGAGTCGCATATCGCCGCGGTCAACGGGATCGTATACCAGCGCGATGTGGTGCCAGGTAGAGGCGTCCTGAACCATGGCCGAACTCGTAGCCGCCTTGAGCAAGTGGTTGCCGCTGGTGGTGTAGGAGAAGCGTCCAAACGGCCGGTATTGGGCGTCGATACCCAGTTCATAGCTGACCATTTCGCCGACCTTACGGCTCAGCAGGATCTGCTCACCGGACTGAGTGACCGTCGCGCGTTTGAACCAGAGCTCAACCGTGAACCGGCGTTGCGAGAGATCGGCACGGGCCGCCGCACGAAGCATGCTTGCGGGCGCTCCGTCGAAGCTGACGCTGAGGCTCTTGTACGGGTCAAGCGCGTAGTTCGGCAAGGTGCCGTTCATGATTTCGGTCAGGTCGGCGTAACTGTCGTCATCGGAGTCGGCGGCGTAGGGTTTGGTATGGTAGACATTGACCTCGGTGCCGTCAGGCAGGCCGTCACCATCGGTATCGGAGTTCTTCGGGTCGGTGCCGTCGCCGATGCCCCAGTTTGCTGAGCCCGGGGCGCCCTGTGTCTGGCCGACGCCGTCGATACCCAGGAATTCCGCCAGGTTCGTGAGTTGATCACCATCCCAATCCCCGGTTGCCGTCTGGGTGAGATCGCCGAAAACCGCGATCTCCCACCAGTCCGGCAGGCCATCGTGGTCGCTGTCCAGAGACTCGCTTTCGTCGCCGATGGTGATCGCGCCAGCCGGGTAAGCGGCATGCGGCCAACCGAAGGCCCAATCGGGCAGATGGTCGATGTTGACCAGGCTGGCCGTAAAGTCCTCGATCGAGTGGCTGCCGATGCCAAGGCCGTCATCGAAGCGCCAGTAACCCACGAGCGGGTTCATGTCGTCGACGGTGAGACTGGCAACGTTGAGGGTGTTGTCGCGGTTCTCCGAAATCTGGGTGGGGGTCCGAACCGTATTCCAGAGGCGAATCTCGTCGAGTTTGGCACCGGCGGGGAGTGCGTGTGCGAAGCTGCCAGCGATCTGGTAGCCAGCGCCCATGCTGATCTCCTCGGCTCCGGTCAGGCCGCGGGTACGGCAAACGCCGGCCGTCAGGTTGACTCCCCAGTAGCTGCCATCGATGTAGAGAGTAAGAGCGCCGGTTGCACTCAGGGTACCCGCCAGGTGGTGCCAGGTATCGGCGGAGATCGCGGTTGTCGCCATCACCTGCTGACTGACGCCGGCGACATCCGTGAAGCGCACGTAGGGCTTGCCGGCGTCCACCCCGAGTTCGAAGTTGACGCTATCCTGGGGCGTGGCCGATTGTAGGGCCCGCCGTACCAAGATGCCGGAACCCGATGTCGTGGGCAAACGGAGGCGTGCCTCAACCGTCCAGGTGGTGAGCTCATGGCGCGTCTGATTGGCGACCACGAGGCGGCCACCCTCGCTGCCAAAGACGGCGCAGCGGGCGTGGAACGGATTGAGGGCGTTGGCGGCATCGGTGCTGGTGTTGGCCTCAGCATTGTCGGGAACGCCGTCATCGTCGGTGTCGACCTGGCCTGGATGAGTGCGCGAGACATTCTGCTCGTAGCCATTGGTCAGACCATCGCCATCCATGTCTTCGTTGACGTCCAGAATACCATCGCCGTTGCTGTCCGGTTTGGTCGGGTCGGTGCCGGCTAGGTACTCGTACCAGTCGGAGAGGCCGTCACCGTCGAAGTCCTGGTTGTCAAGACCCTGAGAGACGTTCAGTGAGCCGAAGTAGCGTACCTCCCAGGCGTCGGGCAGGCGATCGGGTTCGCCGACCCCGCTGACGATACCGTCCACCACGATACGGTTGTCGGGGCTGAACCCGCCCGCGTGGCGCCAGTTCTGGAACCAGTCCGCGACCTGGGCGAAGTCTTCCGCGGTCACCCCGCCATCGTCGAACTTGAAGTAGGCGACCATGTCGGCGGGAACCGTGGCACTGGCGGGAGCCGGCGCCGTGAGGGACAACGCCTGCATTTCCGCGGTGGTGAGCAGCCGGTTCCAGAGGACGATTTCGTCGAGGTCGCCCATAAAGCGTGTGCAGTTGACGCGCTTCATCAGGTCGGCGCTGGTGTCTTCGGCAAAGCCGACCACCAGTTCGCCCATGGTGTCGATCACGGGGGAGCCGATGGCGAGGCCGGTCGTCGAGAAGCGCGTGTAGGTATCGCCACTGGGCACGAAGAGATTGAGGTCGAAGACACGGGCAACGCCGGTGGTGGTATCGGTGTTCAGCCTAGCGACCACGAGAGTCCACTTGTCGTCCGCTATCGGCGTCCCGCTGGTGACCCGGACCGTACGACCGGTAACCGGCGTGTCATAGCTGAACTCAATCGTGTTGGTGGCCGTCAATACCAGACGGTAGTTGGCGTTGCCACCGTCGCGCACGGTGCGGCGCAGGATGCCCTGAGCTACGGCCGAGGCGGCGGGTTTGACCCAGACTGCCAGAGTGAAGCGCGATTGCGAGGTCGCAGCGCTGTCGCTGACTACCATGTACTCTGAGCCGGTAAGCCGCAGGACGCGCGGCACGACGGGCTGCAAGGAGTTGGCTGGGTCGGTGCCGCGGACGAACAACTCGTCGTAGTCATTCAGGCCATCGTCGTCGGTGTCCGTGGCCTGCGGGTGCGTGCCATATTCCTGTTCCTCGTAGTTCCAGAGACCGTCACGGTCCGGATCGGCTTCGCCGTCGGAGGAGGCGCTGTCGATAACATCGGTGTCGAAGACTGTGGGGTTGGTGCCGGCGTGGTACTCGCTGAGGTCTTTGAGCAGGTCGCCGTCGGCGTCGCCGGTACCGTCATGGCTAAGGTCGCCAAAGTACTGCAGTTCCCACCAGTCGGCCATGCCGTCGGCATCGCTGTCAGTCCAGCGGTCGGCATCGAACGGGTCCGTCTCGGTCGGCAGCATTTCACGCATGGCGGCGCCGTGCTTCAACGTAGCGGCGTTTTCCCATTCGTTGCGCCAGTCATGGACGGGCATGGCGAAGTCTTCGACCTGTCCCTCGGTCAGCTCGAACCGTTTGCGGTCGGCCAGGCTGGTGCTGTAAGTGCCATCATCGAAGCGGTAGTAGGCCACCAGGTCGGCCTCGTTGCCGGTCAGCACCGCGTAGCGGCGAGCCTCGAGGGTCGTGCCGCTGAGGGCCACGCCGTAGATGCGCACGTCCTCCACCAGGCCGCGGAAGCCGTTGGCATCGGCGGCACCGATCGAGGTGATGATCGGCCCAGGGCCGGTGATGGCGCAGGTTGTCCCGATGGTCTGTGCCGCAACCAAGACGCCGTTGCGGTAGAGGCGGAGGGAGGTGCTGGCCTCGTCGTAGGTAGCCGCCAGGTGAGTCCAGGTGTTGCCCAGGACGGCATCACCGTTGAGCTTGGAGACCACCTTCTCGCCGGACAGACTGGCGCCGGTGACACGTACCGCTGGGATGCCATTGGTCAGGCTGAGTTCCCAGGTGACGTAATGCACCCCGGTGCCGACAGCGACCCCGACGGAACGGCGCAGGATGACGCCGTCGATGTCGGCGGCGGCTGATGCCAGCGGTCGAACGTAGGCCTCGATGGTCCACGAGGCCAGGGCGAAGCGACGATCCATGGGCATGGCCACCGCGGAGCCGGCAGCCGTCAGGTCCAGCACGCGCGGTAGCAGCGGGCTGAGCGAATCCACCGGACTGGTTCCGGCTATGACTTCGGCGCCATCCTCGATGCCATCGTCATCGGTGTCAACCCGCAAGGGATCGGACAGCCGCACGAATTCCTGGGCGTTGGTGAGACCGTCGGCATCGAAGTCCTCGTTGCCATCGGTGACGCCGTCGTTGTCGGAGTCGGCGGAACGCGGGTTGGACATTAGCGCCTGCTCGTCCTGGTTCCCCAATCCGTCGAGGTCGGGGTCGCGGGGCAAGCCGTAGTCAAGGTGCGGCAACTCGCGAGCCAGCGCGTCGGGAGTCCAGTTGTAATTTTGGGCCTCGATCCAGGTGGAGGCGGTGACGCCGTGCCAGACCGCACGCGGGTCAAAGCGCGTGTCGTCACCGCGAACGATGAGCAGCTCTCCGTCGACATCGAGTTCGGCGTCGAACTTGCCCGAGTAGATGAGCTGGGCGAAGGTCGCCGCAACGTTGGTGAGGCGATTGGCGTAGTTGATGGTACGGGTGGCGGCGGAGGTCCGTTCGAAGAACACGGCGATCTGGTTACGACCCTGAATCAGATAGGGCGTGATGTCTACGGTCGCGGCCGGGGCGACCGCGGTGCCGTTGACATAGAGCTGTCCCAGGGTGAGGCCGAAGCTCCACATTCTCAGAGTGGCGCGTTGTGGCACCTGGGTAAGGCGGACGTACTTGACCACACGAGCGTAGCGACCATCCTCTCCGAGCACGTCGGACTTGGTGGAGCGGTACTGCAGATTCTCGAGCCAGGAGTAGTTGCCATTGCCGACGGAGGAGTAGGCGGTAAAGCTGCGCATGTAGGCCACGCCCGCGATGGCGCCAAGGTTGTCGTACATGAAGGCAGGACCCACCCGGTAATTGGCCCACTCATCGAGCTGGTTGAGCTTGACCCACCAGTCGGCCAGCCCGTCGCCGTCGGCGTCGTCGATGCCGCGCACCCGTGCCGCCTGCGCCTCGGTCACCGGCGTCCCCAGGAAGTAGGTCGAATCAGCCATGTGGGCGAAGTCTTCGACGTAGGCGCCGCCGTCATCAAAGCGGTAGTAGACACGGAGGACATTGCCGTACTCGTAGTCCGCCAGGTCGAGGGTCTCGAGGGTCGGGAACAAGTGCGTACGCCAGTAGGTGATCTCGTCGGCGGTACGGACCTGCGCCCAAACGCGCACCTCGTCCACGAAGCCGCTCTGGGCGTCGGTGGTGACGCTGTCGTTGAAGTGGCGGGCGAGGAAAGCCTTGCCGCTGCCACCGACGCTGGGGTTGGCCAGAGTCTGTTGCGCCAGCATCAGGATGCCGTCGCGATAGAGTCGCAGCGTGTTTTCGGCGGGTTCCCAGACCAGGGCCAGATGCGTCCAGGTATCTGCCACCAAAGCCGCAGTGCTACCTACGCCACCGACTTTGATCAGGGCGGTATCGGTATTGTCGTTCGCCTTGCGGAAGATGGCGCCTTCGGGAATGCCGTTGACCAGCGACAGGCGGTAGCCGACGCGGTTGTCGCCCTCGAAGCGCAGGATGTCGCCGGTGGTATCGAGGGTGCCGGGGAACACCCACGCTTCAACGGTCCAGCCTGCGTAACCGAAGGCGAGGCGCTGGCTGTAGGGCAACATGATGCCAACGCCTTCGCCATGGCGCAGCGCCAGGCTACGCGGGGTGGCCATGTTGCTGTGGGTCCGGTTGGGCACGCTCATCGGATGGGTCGGGCTGGTGGCGGCGCGGATTTCGGCCAGGTCCTCGGTGCCATCATCGTCTGTGTCGCGTAGGTCGGGCCGGGTGCCGTACTGCTGCTCTTCCAGGTTGGTGAGGCCGTCGCCATCGCTGTCCTCGTAGGCATCCGGGGTGCCGTTGCCATCGGTATCGGCGCTGAGCGGGTTGGTCCCGGACCAGTACTCGTAGATGGAGGTCAGGCCGTCACCGTCGTCGTCGTACTGGGAGTCGTCATACCAAGTCCATTGACCGTTCGCGGTTTCCCACCAGTCGGGCATACCGTCACCATCGGAATCGGTTTCGGTGGGCCGTACCGGCGAGGTTGGGGCGTCCACCATGGCGATGGACGAGGGTGCGCTGGCGCTGGTCATGACCGCGGCATTGAACCACTCCGTCTTCCAGTCGTCGTGGGCCACCGCGAAGTCCTGGGCGGTACGACCGTCGTCATCAAAGATGTAGGTCGCCACCAGGCCGGTCGGAATGGCGGCGGGGGTGATCGTTTCCTCAGCCGGAACAAGGCGGTACGGACCATTGACGGGAAGGGTCGCATCCTGTGCCGTGGCGCCTGCCAGAACCTGCAGGTTGGAGCGGTTCGAGGGTACGGGATCGCCGCCGCTGATGGCCAGGAGTTGGTGGCTGGGGATGACGGCTGCGGGTTGGCCCGCCACGATGGCAGTGCCATTGTCGCTGAAGTCGGTCTTGGCCACGTTCCAGATGCGGACCGCATCGATTTCACCGCTGAAACCAGCGCCCACGGTAACGCGGCTGACGCCCACGGCCGCTGCTCCCGGCAGGACCTTGCCGGTGGCGATCGTGAACGGGAATCCGTTGTTGACGATCACCGAGAGCGTGCCCGCCGACGACGCATACACCGCGGCAACGTGAGTCCACACGCCAGCTTCGATCACGGGCACGTTGCTGGCGTTGGCCGTGGTCGGCACTTGCACCTCGACCCCGGGGTTACCGGCCAAGTCCTCAGCGCTCACGAAACGTCCATAGGGACGCAGAGCCCCGTCGATGACTTTGACCCCAAGTTCATAGTTCGCGGTTTCGAAGCTGCCATCGAGGTTCGTGTCGGTGCTGCGAGCGATGATAACGCCGCCGTCGAGGTCGGTCGAGGCGATCTTGATCCACGCATCGATACTCCAGTCGGCCGCCAGTGCAAAGCGCGGCTGGTTCGGCAGGACGAGCAGATCGGCGGCGCCGGTGAGCCTGAGGGCACGTGAGGTCAAGGGTGAGAGGGCGTTGGCCGGGTTGGTGTGAGCGTGTACTTCGGCGCTGTCGGTATGACCGTCATCATCGAGGTCGCTGACGTCGACGCCGGCTACGGTCAGGATGCCGGGATGCGTTCCGTCGAGCTGTTCCTGGAGGTTGGTATGGCCATCCTTGTCGCTGTCCTTGAGCGGGTCGGAGATAACGCCATCGGAGACGCCGTTGTAGGGATGGGTGCCGGCGAGGTATTCGGTGTAGTTGGTGAGGCGGTCGCCGTCGGCATCGAGGTCTCCATCCGGGAGGGCCGGGGCGAAGTTCAGCGCGTACTCATAGCCGTCAGGCATGCCATCGCTGTCGGTATCGCCGGGCAGGCTGAGGTAGTGCGCCGCACCCGCATTGGGGGCATGCACGCTCACGCCGCTGGCAGAGGTCCAGGCCGCGGCAAAGCGCGGCGTGTCGTCAGCCAGGGTATAGACGTTCTCCCTCTCCGTCAGGTCGAGGACGAAGAGGCGGCCATCCATACGGTCGTCGGCGCGGAAGCAAGCCACCAGATCACGGCTGCCGGCGAGGTTCATGGCGGCATTGACGTTCAGTCTGCCGCCAGTGACGGTGAGGCCGTTGAGCGCCGGGACGAGATCGACACCGTCCATGAGGCCGACCTTGATCTCTGCGGCAGAAGCACGCGGGAAGCGCGAGTAGAGCAGTGCCGCGGCGCCGGCCACATGCGGGCAGGCCATCGAGGTGCCGCTCATCATCTGGTAGCCACCGCCGGGGGCGCAACTGAGGATGCCTACGCCGGGGGCTGCCAGGTCGACCGTGGTGGCGCCGTAGTTGCTGAACCAGGCCAGGGTATCGGTGTCATCGGTGGCGGCCACGGCAATGATGTTGTCGTGATCGTAGGACGCCGGGTACGCCGACCAGACGCCGTCGTTGTCGTTGGCTTCATTGCTGGCCGCCGCGATGAACAGTTGTCCCGCGGTGCGGGCGCGGCCAATGGCGTCGTAGAGGGCCTGTGAGTAGCCATACCCGCTCCAACTGTTGCTGGTGAGGGTGGCGCCCATGCGGACGGCATAGTCGATGGCGCGGACCGCATCCATGGTGGCTCCACCACCGCTCGCCGTGAGGAACTTCAGCGCCATGATGCGCACGTTCCAGTTGACGCCGACCACACCGATGCCGTTGTTGCCAATGCCGCCGATGGTGCCGGCGCAGTGGGTGCCATGGCCGTGGTCGTCCATGGGATTGCCGTCGTTGTTGGCAAAGTCGTAACCGTGGACGTCGTCGATGTAGCCGTTGCCATCATCGTCAATGCCGTTGCCGGGAATCTCCCCCGGATTGGTCCACATGTTGGCAGCCAGGTCGGGGTGCGTGTAGTCCACCCCGGTATCGATGACCGCCACTGTGATGGTAGCACTGCCGGTCTTGCGGTCCCAGGCTTCCGGCGCATCGATGTCCGCGTCGACCGTGCCGCCAGTCTGGCCGGTGTTGTGCATGCCCCAGAGCTGGTTGAAGAGCGGATCGTTCGGCGTGAGGATGGCGCGAAGCTCATAGTTCGGCTCGGCGTAGACCACGTCGGCCGACTCACGGTAGGCACGCAGGGCATCGCGCAGGGACGTGCCAGCGGGCACTTGAACCAGGTCAACGCCGAGAGTGTCAGCCCGGGTTACCAGCGTCGTGCCCATGGCCCTGTGCAGGGCGGTACGTTGACGTGCCGTGACCGCCGGGTTCAGCTTCACGATGAGCTGTTGGGGCCGGTGTTCGGTGGTCAGTGCCTGGTCAATGTCGTCCTGGCGGGTTGCACTCAGGCCGAGGCCGTAGGCGGTGGCGCGGCCAACGGTGGCGCTGTCGGCCTTACGGTAGTCGCGCCAGATCTGTGCCGCGGGCAGAGCGCCGTTGTAGATACGGACTTCGTCGATGCTGCCGGTGAAGCCCTTGCCGATGGTGATGTCGGCGCCATCGAGGACGCCGTCGTGGTTCACGTCGCCGTTGGCATAGGACGGGCACTCAAAGGCGCCATGCTGGTCGATCTTCTCGGCCACCGGCATGCCGTTGACGTAGAGGCGGAGAGTGCGCGTGGCCAGTTCGTAGGTGGCCGCCAGGTGCGTCCAGGCGGTGGTGCTCAGACCGAGGCCGGTATAGCCGAGGCCGCCGACCTTGAACTCTGCACCCGTGACCGTGGCAAAGCGTGCATAGGGCCGCAAGGCAGTGCCGTCAGCCTCGATGCCGAGGTCGTAATTCGTCGCGGGTTGACCGATCTGGCGCTGGATGATGTGGCCTTCGGAGACGGGTAGTACCCAGGCCTGCACCGTCCAACTATCGGCTGCGTACTTCACTTGGTCGGGAACGGTCATGCCGGCGCCAACCGTAGCGAAGTCCAGATGCTGCGGGGGCGGCGGGTAGACATTGCTGAGCGGGTTGAGGGGGTCGCTGGCGTAGGCATTCACTGAGGGCTGCCGCGGCAACCCGTGGCCGGGATACTTCTGCTCGCCGAACACTTCCTCGCCGTCGGAGAAGCCGTCCGCGTCGCTGTCGGCCAGGCGCGGGTCGGTGCCGAACTGCTGTTCCAGACCGTTGATCAAGCCGTCGTCATCGCGGTTATCCGTGTAGTCGGCGGTGCC
>CAILKC010000431.1 GCA_903834675.1 uncultured Victivallales bacterium
ACCGTTTCAAAAAAACCACCCAAAGTGAGGGGATCGGAACGTTAGTTTCCTTGGTTACGCCTCCGTTGCTCTTCCGTCGTCACATTCTCAACAGCCGCCTAGCCCAGGCGCGCTTCGAGTTGCTCATAGTAGAGGGAACGGGGGTTCTCCCTTGAACTCCGCGAGCAAGAGTTTCGACTGTTTCGGCGTTTCAGCCCTCCCAGACGCGGCGTTGGTAGGGGGCTTTTTACTGTCCTTGCCAGGCAACTGGGCCTCATACGCCACAAGGGCAATCACAAGCAGCAACAGGAGCGCCCCAAGGAGAAATGTCCGGGATGACTTCGGTTTTGGTTTCCCAGATATTGAAGGTGAGGTCCATTTCGTTTGGCTGCGTTGTTGTTAGATTTCGGGATAGGGCCGCCCGACCCGAAGGCCGGACGAAATGCTGGAATTTGTTTTTTTACTTGGCCCGGAGAATCCTGAAGGGCTGGATCGGAGGGCAGGGAAATGGGGGTTGTCCGTCATTGACGGACCCGTGTCAAGCGGACGTCTTCCTTGGTTGCGATCAACCCTCCGCGAACTTCCAGGCCGGCTTCCAGTCCTTTGGCAGCTTCTCGCCCTTGAGCGCGACTCGGATCATTTCGATGGGGATCGGACCTTCGCGGAGGATGCTGTCGTGGAACTCGCGGAGTCTGAGTTTTCCCGGACCAGTGACCTCGTGCAGCAATGCGCGGAGCTGGAGCCCGCCGATCATGTAGGCGGCCTGATAGAGCGGGCCGTAGTTATCGCCGATGTAGCGCCGGACCTCGGAGGTGGCTCCGGCGCGTTCGTGGCCGACGCGATCAACGAGGAACGCGATCATCTCCTCCGGCTTCATTTCTCCGAGGTGGAACTTCAGGCTGACGATCACACGCGCGCAGCGGTGCATGCGCCAGAACAGAGCACCAACCTTCTCCTCGGGCGTCGCCGTGTATCCCAGATCCCAGAGCAGCATTTCCCAATACAGCGCCCAGCCCTCGACGAAGAACGGCGTGCTGAACAACTGCCGCTGGGTGGAGTAGCGGCTGGCCATGAAGCCCTGAAGGTGGTGGCCGGGGATCAGTTCGTGGGGTGTGATGATGTGGAGGAAGGCGGAGTTGTTGCCGCGCATGCTCATCAGCTTGTCCTCGTGGGACATCGATTCGTTGGCATAGGCCACCCGCATTTCCGGACGGCCGTATGCGACATACGGCAGAACCTTCTGATGCTTCGCGCCGACCATGGAAATGCCCCAGGCTTCCTCGGCCAGCTTCGGGATGGTGATCAGGTCCTTGTCCTTGAGGAAACGGATCGTCTTTTCCGCCTCGATCCTGACCGCCGCCGCCTGACCGCCGGGAGGGGCGTGTCGCGATTTGATTCGATCCAGTGCTTCCTTCCGATCCTTGCAAGCCATCGCTGTGGCGGCCTTGGCCATTTCGATCTCACACCACGCGAACTCCTTTTCCGCGATGGCCAGAAGCTCGTCTACAGAGTACGCGATCATCTCGGACGCGAGCTGGCTGGAAAGCGCCTGCCTGCCGACTGGATCGCCAATCAAGGGATCTCCGGGCTCCCCTTTCAAGCCCGCGAGATCCTTGCGGAAATACGCAGCCGTGGCCTCGAGTTCCTTCTTCAACTCCCCGACAGGCTGGCGCGTCCACCAGCCGAACTCCGGTTGAAAGCCATCGTAGAACTGGAACCACTGGTCGAGATTCGGCGCGAAATCATCGAGAAGCTGAGCCGTCCTGACAGCCAGCACCGGACTGGGCTTGGGCAGAGAGAGGTGTTCCGGGTCGAGCTTCTTCCGCAGGGTCTTCAGGTCCTCGGACGCCCGTGCCAGCAATCCGGCGGTTTTCTCGGGATCCGTGTTCAGTTTCGCCGAGCGATCCGACAACAGCTCCTGCAGCGGCTGAAGGAATCCGATCAGCGGCTCCATTTCCTTCAATCTGGCGCGCTGCAACTCAAAGCCCTGATGACCTTCGATCAGGGAGTTTCGCAGCAGATGCCAGTCGGTCCGGGCGGCAGGCGAAAGGCTTTCATACTTGAGATCGTCGAGGCGCTTCAGCCATTGATCGGCCAGCTCATCCTTGCGCTTCAGGTCGGCCAGCGAACCTGGCACATCGCGGACCGCATTGAGATCGGTCTGGTCGGCGCGGCATTCGGCGATCAGGGAATCGAGTCCCTCGGCCTTCGACCGTGCCATCGCTGAGGCAGTTGTGATGGCTTGATATTGAAGCAGCGCTTCAAGCAGGTAGTAATCGCCCCAGATCAGGCTCGTGTTGGTGAGCGCGTTGTTGGGATCGGCGTGATAATTGCGGGCGGCATAAACCAGCAGGCTCGCCTTGTCATCGTCTTTGGAAAAATAGGGAGCGGAGGTGAGGGAGCGGAGCGTGGCGGTGGCGGCGTCGAGATATTTCTTCTTGAGTGCAGGCGCTTCAACCACCCGATGCAGACGCAAGAAAGCCGAGGCGGCAATCGCGGCGGCGCTGGAGTCCTTGAACTCCAATCCCTTGAGATCACTGTCAAAATCTGCTGGCGGCACGAAATCCGCCGGCAGCAGCGCAAGGTAGCGGTCAGCGGCTTTGAGGGAAGCTTCGAGGTAGCGACGTTCCCCCGTGGCTTCATACATGTAAGCATAGCCGTAGATGGCCCAAGTTTGACCGCGGGACCAGATGCTTTCATCCGCCTTGCCCTGCGCGGTGCGTTTACGAAGAACCGTCCCTGTGCGCGGATTGAGTTCGACGACATGATAAGTGCCGCCATCAGGCCGGAAAAAAAGTTCCAAAGCGCGGTCCGCATGGCTGGTGGCGACTTTGCGCAACTCCGCCGAAGTGCCGCCACGGGTGGTGCCGCCATGGGCGGAAGCCCAAACGAGCAATTCGAGGTTCATCATGTTGTCGATGATGACAGTGAATTCATTCGTGTCTTCAATCTTCCCCCACGAACGGATCATGCCGGTGTCGGCGCGGTAGCGGGAGGCGAGCGACTGCGCGGTGCGGTTGAGGATGGGCAGATAGGCGGGATTGCCGGTGAGGCGGTAGCCATTCCCGTAGCTGTCAAACATCACAAAGCCGGTGTCGTGATGACTGGAGTTGAATTGCTGGCTTTCGAGCCCCGCCGTCCACGTTTCCGCGCGCGCGCGCCAGGCTTGTGCGTCAGGCCATTTCTGGTCGCGGGCATATTCGTAGAGATACCAAAGCGAGCCGGGATAAAACCCCGAGACCCAGTCAGGTGCGCCCACGGTGCGCCATTGTGCGCCTTTGGCATCGGTCGGGAAATTCGTTTTAATTGGTTGCGAAGCATCAAAGGCGGCGAACTTGCGGGCAGCCACGCGCATGACGCCGTCCACATCGATGGAATCACCGACCGACTGGGCGGCGAGCAGAGTGGTTGGCGATGCCGCCAGCAGCAAGGCTGTGAGAGTGAGGGATGTGATATTATTCATATGGTTTTGTTTCAATGGTCAATGGGTGTTTCAGCCTCAGTGCTGCTAGAAAGTTGCTTTGGCGCTGCTCGTCCGTCGTTACGTTTTCGACAGCCACCTTGCCCAGGCGCGCTTCGAGTTGCGCATAGTAGAGCGAGCGTGGAGTCACTATTTCAGCAGGGTGTTCCTTCCATGCCGTCCCTTGCAGAGTACCTTCGCAAAGTTCATCATTTCTTCCCGAGGGATTATTCAAGGCATTAATCCACATCTTGGCCTGTTCTGGATCAAACAGTTTCGGATCCGAGTTCCCGATCATGAAATTCTGTCCGAGCGGCGGCTGATTGGCAAAAATCACGGTGGACGCGCAGTTCCAGAAGACCGTGGTGTTCCCGGTCCAGCCATGGCCACTGCCGCCGCCCCAACGGCCACGGTTGGCGGCAAACAACCCCGTTCTTGGGCCGCTTACCCGGATCCCGTCAAACAGGGTGCCCATTGCCCATTGTTGATGGTTTTCGGTTCCATCCCAGGCGAGTTCTGAGCTGCAATCCACAAAGGCGTTGGGCCCGGGGTTGATGGATCCGGTCAGAAAATCATGCCGATTGTTGCGACCGTAGCAGCGCTGAACCAGGATCTGATTGGACCCGCGATACAACAGAAAGCCGTAGCGCCTTCCGCCTCCAAGGGTGGATACCGGATCCAGAGTACGGCAATCCTGAGCCGTGACCCTGCGCGAGAACTTGCCGAATACGGCCAAACCATTGACCAGATGGATCGCCGTGCAATTCCGCAGCCAGGCGTCCTCAACCCTGTCGAAGATGACTGCCATTGCGAGATGGTTTTCGTCCACAGGCACATCTTTTGTAAGATTGCCCCGTCCTGATGTCGCCACGATGGCGGGGTCGAATGTGCTGTCCACCCGGAGACTCTCCACGCCGCACTCCCGGATGCGAGGGACGGGCGGCGCTGGCAGGACAAAGGCCCCGCCATATCGCTGGTCGAGCGATTGCGGCAAAGGTATGTCAAATGCCAATTCTCCATCCGCACACGACAGAACCTTGCGGACGAAAACGAGGTTAAATCTCTCCGGTTTCCACTGGCATACCTTCGTAGCTGGCGGGAATGCATCCATGCCGATGGCAGACAGCCATTCCTGCGTACCCGGCCTGACAATCGAGATCTCGTCACCAGGCTTCAGGTTGTTGGCCGTGGTCTTGAAGCGAGTCGCTCCAACCGGGACATAAGGCTGAGCAAGCATATCCTTCAGGCCCGCAAATGTTGGATCGACCGGGCCCAGGTCTTTATGGGAAACCGCAATCAATGGGGTTTTTCCATCCTTCATTGTCGCCAGCAAGACGGTTCCGTCCTCGCCGTCGCCTTCGCCTCTTAATACAAGACCAGAATAGGACAGGGTAAGCGGCTTATTGACCTTCCATAATCCCTTCTTCAGTAGAAGCGCACCCCGCGCATCCGGGGTCTTCTCAAGC
>CAILKC010000432.1 GCA_903834675.1 uncultured Victivallales bacterium
ACCGCATCTCCACCAAACCACGGTGGCGGCCCACCGCATCTCCACAAAACCACGGTGGCGGCCCACCGCATCTTCCATTCCCTTGGAGAGGCGCCTGGCCTCATCCGGGGGTGCGAATACCGCCGCTGCTCTCACGGCAGCGGGCCAGAATTTCCATCAGGGCAAGCGTCTCGCGGGGGGGCACGAAGAGGGCCGCCGAGCCGCGGATGGCCTGGGCCAGGTTGGCGAACACATCCAGTTGTCGGCTGGGGTCTACCGGGATCGTCTCCTGTTGCACCGTCAGCGCCTCGCTGGGGTACTTGCGTCCTTCGCTGGCCAGGCTGGGGTTGACGTCCTTGGGTGGCAGCGTGGCGGGGTCGAACCAGCGCACGGTGATCTGGTTGGCGGTGTATTCGAGCGTGCCGCTGGTGCCCCAGACGACGAACTCATCGGCCTTGCCGATGCTGGCCTGGCTGATGGTGCAATCGGCCAGCACCCCACGGCCGAGTTCAAGCAGGATTTTGACCACGTCATCCGCGTCGCCCAGGGACGCCACGCGCTGCAGTGTGCACCAGAGGCGCCGGACGTCGTAGCCCACCAGTTGCAGCACTTGGTCGAGGTAGTGCGCCCCGTAGTTGTTGAGCATGCCGCCGCCATACTTCTGCAGGCTCTGCCAGTCATTGCGCCGCGAGTAGCTGAAGGCGCCGCGCTGCACCATGGTCACCCGGCCGATGCGGCCATCGTTCACGATCGCCTTGAGATGCTGAAAGTAAGCCCCCAGGCGGTGCGGCTGGTAGACGGTCAGGACCTTGCCCGCCGACTCGGCCGCAGCGACGATGCGGCGCGCCTCCTCGCAGCTTGGCGCCATGGGCTTCTCGAGCAGGATGTGAAGGCCGTACTCGAGGGCCGTCATCACCATCGCCTCGTGCAGATGCGTGGGCGTGGCGATGACCACGGCGTCAAGATCGCCCCGGCCACACAACTCGGCGAACTCCGCCACCGCCGCGCAGTGGAAGGTCTCCTCCGCCTCCCGCCGCCGCGCGGCGTCGGTGTCCGCGACCGCCACCAGGGCCCAGTCGGGATGCTCCGCCAGCCGCTTACAGTGAAAGGCCCAGCCGATCCGGCCCAGTCCCGCCACCCCGATGCGCAATCGATGGTCCGCCATACCAAGCACCTTCCGCCTTGATGATCGTTGTGACCCAGACTGAACATAGCCGCCACCGACCGGAGGTAAAGCAGGATGCAGCCACTCGGAACCCTGCCGCCGCAACCCCGCCTTTGGCCATCGGCGTCACGCTAAGGCTGCTTGAGCGTGCGGGTCTCGCTCGAAAGCGGCGTCCAGCCCATCGACTACGCTCAGGGCCTTCGGCCGCCGCAGTCCAAAGAGTCCGGGCGGCGCCCGGACTCAGTCCCAGGCCGCGTCGGCCCACAGGCCAAGCTTTGGACTGCTGTGGCTTGACACAGCTTTATGTCCCCACTGCTTGGCTTGGCGCCCATGGCCTCTGGCGGGGCCCCAGGCCGGCGGCGTGCCGCGGCCGCTCCGCGCCAGGGCTGTTTTAAGAAAGCGATATCAGCTTCGGGACCGAACCCGCTTCCGGCGGGTCCGCCGCGCGGCTCTGATTCCGTCCGCATCCGCGGCCGCGGACGACGGACGCCTGGAGGGCGCTCCTGTGCGAGCGCCGCGGCGGCCACGCAGGGGCGCCCTCCAACGGGCCGGATCGTTCCGCTCGGCCCGGAATAACCCACTAAGCCGTCGCGGAACGCGACTCAACGGCAAGCGTGCCCGTTATCTTGAAACGTAAGGGACTACTCAGGTTACAACTCAGGTGCATTCCCTGCCCCAACGGGGCTGTGGCTCAGAGCCCAGGGTTGCGGCCATGGTGTCGCTACCCTGGGTCATATAGGGTCATGGCCTCCTACCCCAACGGGGTTGCGTCTTGGCACCCTGACCCAACCCTGTTGGGGTAGACTGGGTTGGCTGCCTTGATCACCCAGGGTAGGCCTGAGCCGCGGCCAACCCTGGGCTTGGGTACGCAGCCCCGTTGGGGCAGGATACGCCGTTGCACCTGAGTAGTCGGCCGGTGAGTACATCCAGGGAAGCAGGCTCCGCGTCCGGTTCGTCTCGACAAATTCCATCACCCAAGGCGAGCAGGCCGCAATTCTCTGGAACGAGTTGCTCAACCGTTTCCATCTCGACATCCACTTCGCGCATCGCACTTTCGCTTGGCAAAGCGAAGCGCGCGGCAAAGCACATGTCCACGTCGTCATCATCGGCTTCGCCAGTTTCCCCGGCGCTGCGAAGACGCTCTTTGAGTACCACACCCCCACAGGCGAGGCGACGGCCATGGCGGCGGTAAACATCAACCCCTATCTCGCAGATGCACCGAACACGCTGGTCCTGAAGCGGACGACCCCGGTCAACGGCGCGCCTGAAATCAGCTACGGCAGCATGGCCAACGACCGATTCCTCTTCGCCCTGTATGAGAAACTCACGGCACCGTTCGCCGCTGCCATGGCCGCCCGGTCGGTTCACCGGCGGTCGCGCCGCGGTGCCCCGCCCGCTCCATGACTGAGATTCGCGATGACGCCACAATGCCACTTGCACCGGCGCCACCGGCTTGTATTGTAGTTAAGTGTGGTGTTGCTGTTCCGTGGTTCTCTTGGGGTAGCTCACCAAGGAGTTCTGATGGTGCAGAGGCCAACAGTTCGCCGTGGCACCTCGCCTGCGCTCTGGCGGGAGCGCGGCGCATTGATGTTGCTCGCGGTCCTCTGCCTGACTGCTGGGTTCGCGTCTTCCCTAGGGGCGGTCGAGGTGCTTTACCGCGAGATCTTCTCCTCCGACCAGGGCCTGGCCGGCCTGGCATCGGGGACGCGCTGGGCCATCGCCGAAACCGGGGCAACCCCGGAGAACCAGGCCGACTTCGCCATCGCCTCCAACCCGGGGGCACCCACGAACGTCGGCGCGGTCAACTCCAACTACGGCGGGACGGCGAACAGCCCGGGTTTCTTCTCGACCTTGTTGACCGGCGACGAGGGGAGCGGAAACAACCCGCATCTCGTCTACACGACCGAGTACACCATCAACCGCACGACGAGCCCCACCTTCAGCGTTTCCTGGTATCAGGGGAACGCGATTGACCACACCCCGATGCAGGTGGCCGTACATGTTGGCGCGGACCCGCTGACGGGGTGGTACGTCGATGATGCGCTGTACCAGGACGCGACCGTGGTCACCTCCGCTGCGGGGTTTGCCGCGGGGGCGGAGCTGATGACCTTTGCCTTCTCCTCGGCTACCTGGGGCGCGCTCTCCCTTGACAGTTATGACCACATCTCCTCGGCCCCTACGACCTTTGCAACCTCCCTGCCGATGGGCGACATCACTGGCTTCGGGCTCTACTATGACGGCACCGAGGACCTGAACGGCGTCGTGCGCTTCGACTCCTACACCGTCACCGGAACCGTTCCCGAGCCCAGTGGGCTGCTCCTCGCCTGCCTGGTAGCGCCCTGGCTGCTGGTACGACGTCGCCACCGGAACGGCTGAGCTCGCCGTCGGCCACGGACGTCGCAGGTGTTCTCCTGTCCGCGACTCCAACCGGTGGACAGAGGGGGTGCGGCGCAATACGTTGATGGCATGGCTTTACACCTCCACACCTGCAAACCCGGGTTCGAAGAGACGCTGGCGCGCGAATTGGCGTTGTATGGGATGCGCGATCCCGAGGGCGGCGATGGCTTCGTGCTGGCGACCACGCGGGACAGTTCCGCGCCGGTCGACCTGTGCTATGCTGTCTTCAGCGTCCGAGAGGTCCGGGAGGTATCGGCGACCTCGGTCAACGCCATGGCCGGGGCGCTGTGCGACCTCTTCTGGGAGTCCTTCCGCGGCGAGCGTCTCGACAGCCCGTGGTTTCTGCACATGGACTCGGTGCCACATGAGGCGGTGGCGGGACGCATGCGCACGGTGCAGACTGAGTTTGAGCGCCGGTTACGCGGGAAGATGTCACGCGTGGCGAAGCTGGCGTCCACCGAACTGCCGGCGGATGAGCGCGAGAGGCGTGGTTTCTTCGCTCATTTTGTCGATGCCGACCACGTCCTGGCCGGCAGCCGGTTGCACTTCTGGGGACAGCGCCGGATGCGTGACCATCCGCGCGCGCCATCGCGCTCATTCCTGAAGGCTGAAGAGGCGTTTGCGCTGTTCGGCCAGAGCCCGGTGCGCGGCGAGCTCGTGATTGACTTGGGCGCCTCGCCGGGCGGCTGGAGTTTCAGCGCGGCGGAGCGGGGTGCGACGGTGTGTGCCGTGGACAACGGCCCGTTGCGGGCCGGCGCCCTGGAGCATCCTCACATCACCCACATCCGCGAGGATGCGTTCCACTACCGGCCGCCTGGCGGTCGGCGCTGTGACTGGCTGCTCTGCGACCTGCTCGAGGATCCGAACCGCGTGGTCGAGCAGATTCTGCTGCCCTGGCTGGACGCCGGCTTCTGCCGGCGTTTTGTCGTCAACTTGAAAGTCGGCAAGATGGACCCCGTCGAGTTGCTGCGCCGCCTGCGCGGGGTGGAGTCTACGGGGTTGAACCCGCGCTGCGAACGCCTGAAGGTGCGCCAGCTCTTCCATGACCGCGAGGAGATTACGTGCATGGGGGCGTCGGCGTAGGTGGGCCCGGATGATGAAGCAGCGTACGGCATTCCTGGCTGGTAGTCTGTCTTGGCTGGCGCTGGGGGCGCTGTTGGCCTGCGGCTGCCGCAGCACCGGTTACCTGGCCGAGCGGCGCCGGGATCTGGCGGACGTGGCGACGGCGACGGCAGGGGTCGGAATCGGGGCCAAGCTGCGCCTCGGTCCCGTGCATCTAACCCCGCTCATGCTCAATCTCGATTTAGCCGGCCTGCGCGGCGGCGAATGGTTCCATATCCCGGACTTGGCCATGGCGGTGGCGCAACCGCCGCAAGAGGTGGGCGCGGTCTGGTGGAGTTCCTGCATCTGGGACCTGCCGGAGGGCTGCCTCAACCACGAGCGCCTGCGGCAGCGAGGCAAGGCCTACATCGCCACCCCCCTGCGGCTTTCCCAGGACGCTGGCCTGTATAGCCTGATGACGGACACGCCGCCGTTCGTCAGTGTGCCGCGCCTGGCCTGGAAGCGCGAGAGGGTACGTTTGCCGCGCTACTCGGCAGCCTACCAGACGCAGATCGAACTGAGCCTGGCCGTTGGTGGCAGCCTACGGCTCGGCCTGAACCCGGGAGAGTTCGTGGATTTCCTCCTGGGCTGGTTCGGGCCCGACCTCTACGACGACGACACCTGGTCTGGGCCGCCGCTGGACCCGCGCCACTGGCCCTGGTTGCAGCCCTGGCCGGTGCGCTGGAGGTGGCCCTGGCAGGACGCCGGGAAGTGACGGCGCCCCAGACGGAGTGACCGACGCAGAGGCCAGCGCTGCCAGGCCGCCGACCGGCGGGTCGGCGGTGGCCGCGGCCGCTCCATTCCCCCAAGAGGCGCCATTTTCCGAGACCGCCGACCGGCGGGTCAGCGGTGGCCGCGAGCCGCGGCCGCTCCATTCCCCCGAGAGGCGCCATTTTCCGAGACCGCCGACCGGCGGGTCGGCGGTGGCCGCGAGCCGCGGCCGCTCCATTCCCCCGAGAGGCGCCGCGGCGACGGCGCTTCAGCCCCCGAAGGCAGCGCGCGTCTTGGCCAGGCCCACGCGGGCGGTCGCGAGGGCATCGCTGCGCCAGTAGTCCGGGTTGAAGAGTTCGACCGAGAGGAAGCCATCGTAACCGACGGTACGGAGCATGGTCGCGATGTCGCGCAGGGGAGCGACGCCATCGCCGGGCCAGACGCGGTGCTGGTCGCCGATGTCGGCGCGCGGCGGCTGGGCCGGATAGTCGTTGACATGGAACAGCCCGATCGCCGCGCCGCTGAGTAGGCGCAGCGAGTCGAAGGCGTTGCCGCCTTTGTAGAGGTGGTAGACATCGAGCAGGATGCGGGCGTCCGGGCGAGCCGACGCCGCGGCAACGTAAAGCACTTCCGCCAGCCGGGAGAGCTTCGGGGCGTGACCCCAGAGCTCAAGCAAAGGCGCGACCCCGGCCGCCTGGCCGACGTCACACAGCCTGGCATAGGCCTCGGCGCAGGCGTCGAGCGACACGGCAGCCAGGTTCCCAAAAGGCGGCGCCGCGGCGCAGGTGGCGCCGAGGGCGGCGAGGGTATCCATCTCGCGGCGGGCGAGCTCTAGGGCTTGGGCGCGGGTGGCAGCGTCGGCGTCTGCCCATTTCCAGAAGGCGATGGCGCCGGCGACCTGCAGGCCGCGGTCGCCGATCCGCTGGCGCAGATCACCGAGACGTCCGCCGCTGCGGCTGAAGACCTCGACGTCGGCGAGCCAGGGCTCGATGCCTTGGTAACCAGCCGTGGCGGCGACCTCGATCTGCTCAACGATCCCCAGCTTGTAGCCGCGGATCGTCGCGGGGTTCAGCGCATAACGGTAGCCCATGGTTGTTCTCCCCTGCTTGCTCTACCTGGGTCGCGCACCCTCAGCGGGTGGAACCGAGCGGGTACGGCAACGCTTCGAGGGTCACGTCGTTGAGGGCCGTCAGAATCGTGCCGAAATGGTGCAGATCTTTCAACTGGCCATCGATCAGCGCAACCATGAAGAGCTGAGCCAGGATCGCCATGAGCACGTCCTTACGGGAACAGGGGTGGATGCGCTCCGCGGTGCCGATCTTGCCGTATTGCCACCCTTCGGCGGGCTTCAGGAGGATGTGGTCCCGATCAATCAGGCAGAAGCGCCCGCCGTGCAGGCAGATGGTGGCATTCCACCCGGCGCCTTCGGCAATGCGCTTTGCCAAGACACATAGCACTGCGGCGTGGCCGTAGCGCGTCTCGAGGACACGATCGACCAGGAACAGATCCACGTCCAGGATGTCGTCTGAGGGGACGGTGAACTCGCGTTCGCGCATCAGGTCGGCGATCTGGTGCGTCATGGTCTCCCCGGGCTGCAGGTCGGCGGCAATTTCATCGACGCGGGCCTCGATGGACTCACGGGGAGGAATGGGTTCATACAGACTGTGAATCTGTACGATGCCGTCCCACAGCGACAGGTTCTCTTGGCCGAGAGCCGCGATAAACGACTCCCGCGCCCGCCGTCGCGACAGGATCGCGCCCAGCTGATGCACCCGCTGCCGGAGCTGCGGATCGTGCGACTCCTGATGCTCGGCGATGGTCTCGTCCGCCACCTGCCCGAGACTCAGAAGATGCTCCATGGCCAGCGAAGCAATCTGCTGGTTCTCGTCCTGCAACAGAGTCAGCAGCGCCGAGAGCTGTCGATCAGCCGTGTGAGAGTCGTTTTTGCTCGAAGTCATACCACTTACGCCTTACCTGGCTAATATAGTCACGCGTGCTCGAAAGACGAACGGCAGCGATCTCGAGTTCCTGCTGCGGGTTGGTCGGCGCCCAGCGGCGGGCCCGACTGCCGCCGGCGTTGTACTCGGCCAACGCCAAGACGTCCGCACTGCGGTACTGCCGCCAGGTCCGCATGGCCCGCGCCAGGTACCAGGTGCCGATCTCGATGTTCTGTCCCGGATCGAAGCACATGTGGCGAGTGGGCATGGCGCCGCCGGACCAGGCCTGCCAGTCCGTTACGGCCCCGGCCGTGATCTGCATGAGCCCCACCTCTTTGGCCCGGCCCACAGTGTACGGCTGGAAACGGCTCTCCTTCCAGATGACGGCCTTCACCAGGCCGGGCGCGATACCGTGGCGCAAGGCCGCCTCACGAATCAACCGATCGTAGGAGTCGGTGCGGGCGCGCAACTGCCAGTAGCGGCTGGCGACCATCGACAGCGCCACGACCACCCCAAGCAGCACGGCCCCGCCGAGCGCCAGCAGCATCCCATGGCGAGCTTCCTGTCTCACCTACAGCGTCTCCGAAAGAACCTGACTACACCCTCATGACCAGCAGCAGTGTTTGTACTTGTGACCGCTTCCACAAGGACAGGGATCATTGCGTCCCGGGTCTCGTCCCGGCGCCTGCGTCGCCCGCCTCGTTGCCGCCCGCCGCCGCTCATCCGTCACCGCTGCCGCCAAGCTGCGGAAGCGCCCCATGGTATGCTCGAAGAACAGGCGCCACCCGGCACACAGCCGACTGAGCTGCCGCGGCTCGCCGCCAGCAACGCAGAGGCGGTGCTTGAGGCAGTCGCCCTGACACATCCATTGCCAGGCGCAGCTTTCGCAATCCGCATGCCAGCGAGTCTTCTGCTCCCCGAAACTGCGGTACAGGGGCGACTGCTGCAACGGCTCCAAGGCGTCGGTCTGCACGTTGCCAAGGCACAGGCGCTTCTCTACGAAAAAATCGCACGGGAATACGTCCCCGTTGTATTCCACCACGAAGTACTGGCAGCAGTTGGAGCCGAAGGGGCAGATCGTGCGCACGCCGTCCACCAGCAGGGCCAGCACCGAGTCGAACAGCCGGATGGAGACGCGACGGCTATCGGCGGCGTACCAACCATCGAAAAGGCGACACAGGAACTCGCCCCAGGCTTCCGCCGAGATCGAGAAAGGCAGGAGCCGGCGCCGCTCGTCGGGCTCCACGCAGGGAATGTACTGGTGGTAGAGCCAACCGTGCTCGCAGAGGTAGTGATACACCGCCGCCGGCTCACGCACATTCGCCGCACTGACCAAGACCAGGAGGTTGAACTCGGCGTGCCGGGCTTCAAGACGCCGGATGCCAGCCAAGACGTCCGCGTGGGACCCCCGCCCGTCTGCCGTTTGTCGGTGCCGGTCGTGCAGCCAAGCAGGACCATCCAAACTGACCCCGGTCAGGAAGCGGTACTCGGCCAGCAACGCCGCCAGGTCATCGGTGATCAGCGTCGCATTGGTCTGGAGCCCGTTCGCCACGCTCGCCCCGCTGCGGCCAAAGCGCTGCTGGTACTGCACCGCGCGGCGGAAGAAGTCGACGCCCAGGAGCGTGGGCTCGCCGCCCTGCCAGCCGAACTGATAGGTGGGCTGCGTCGTGGCCATGTAACCGCGGACCATGGCCGCCAGAACCTCATCGGACATGCGGTGCCGGGGCGTCTCGGGGTAGAACCCGGCGTGATCAAGGTAGAAACAGTACGAGCAGCGCAGATTGCAGTCCGCTGAGGCCGGCTTGATCAGCAGTGAGAAGGGTTGCGGCATAGGCACATCATCATCAACCTGCCCGCCCCGCACCACGTCCGTGGCCGACTGTCCCTGGAAAATCCTCGTGTGTCTGGACGGCGGACAATCGCTATATACCCCTCCTGCCAGGCCGTGACAAGGAGAGGCGCCGCGGCCGGCGATGCTTTTTCGCGGAGTCCGCACAATAGGGCGCCCTGCCTTTCCGTTTGCCCTACAGACCCGCGGGTGGACCCCGGCCGAGCCACCGCCAACCCGCGGGACTCCTATCCGGACCCACAGAACAGGAGGCTCCTCATGGCACGTTGGATCATCGCCCTGGCTACCCTGGCCGTCGTCTCCGTCCTTCGGGCTCAACCTCAGCCGCCCCAGCCCGTCGGCGGAGACGCCCCGCGTCGCGGCGGCGCCATGTTCGGCAACGCCGATACCAACGGTGATGGCAAGGTCGACGAGGTTGAGGCGCAACAGGCCGCTAAGCAGCGCCTCGATCTGATCAAGACGCAGCTCGATCAGGCCCGCCAGCAGTTCGATGCGGATGGCGATGGCGCCTTGAACGCCCAGGAAATGGCCGCCCTCAAGAACAAGATGGCCGAACGCGCCGACGGCGGCCGAGCTCTCGCGATTGCCGCTATGGTCGACAAGGACGGCGACTGGAAGCTCAGTCCCGAGGAGGAGAAGGCGGCACTCACGGCGATCGCGCAGCGTGTCAAGGAGGGCGAGGGCGGTCGCGGCGAGATGCCGCGTGGCATGGTCGCGCCGGACCCCGATGCAAACGGCGACTGCATCATCGATGACACCGAGGCGCGCCTGGCTGCCGAAAAACGCGTCGACCTCGGCCGCAAGCTGATCGAGCGCCTGCGCGAACGCAGCAAGGATAACCCCGAGGCCCCCTACCCGCCCCCGGCCGTCGAACTCGACACCGACCGCAACTACACCGTCAGCGACGCGGAAGCACAGGCCGCCGTGCAGCGGATCATGGCCGATCTGCAGAAACGCAACGCCACCGTCCTGAAATACTTCGACACCGACAAAGACGGCAAACTCAGCGCCACGGAGTTGCCCCCGGCCAAGGCCGCGTTCGCCTTCATGAACGAAGTCCGCCCCGAGCGTCCTGAGATGGGCGAGCGCCCAGGCCCCTGGCTGCGCGATCGTCCGGGGGATGGTCGCGGGACACGGCGGCAACAAGACCGCGACGACCAGCCCAAGCCGCCCTGAATCTGTCATTCCTGGCCTTGCTTTTCGGCGCTCTCTGGCCTACTTTACCGTCCCAGTGCTTCCGAGGGCGGTCTTCTACCTGTCGGGCGAGCAGTTTATGGGCATCGGCCTGGCGCCCCATCCCCGGGCCTGCAGAGGAAGCACACTCTTGTGGGAGCGGTTTACGTATGCTTGTTGTTGCATGCATCAAGCAGGTCCCGGATACTACTCAAGTACAGATTGATCCTGTCACCAACACTCTCATCCGCGAGGGTGTTCCCTTCATCGTCAACCCTTACGACACTCATGCGGTTGAAGAGGGACTCAGGATCAGGGATCGTTTCGGCTGCCGGGTGGTCGCTATCTCCATGGGGCCGCCGAATGCTCAAGCCAGCCTGCGCAAGGCGCTGGCCTTGGGCGTGGACATGGCCATCCTCCTGTCGGACCGCGTCTTTGGTGGAGCCGATACCTTGGCCACCAGCAATGTGCTTGCCGCTGCCCTCACCAAGCTCAATGCGGAGGTTGAGGAGGTGGGGATCGTGCTCTGCGGCAAACAGACGATCGACGGCGACACCGCCCAGGTAGGCCCAGGCATCGCTACCCGACTCGGGTTTCAGCAACTGACCTTGGTGGACCGCATCGAGGACCTCGACCCCGTCGGGCGGCGGATTCGGGTACGCCGCAAACTGGAGGGGCGGCACGAGATCGTGGAGTCGCCACTGCCAGCCATGCTCACCGTGGTGCGGGAGTTGAACCGTCCCCGCTATCCCCGGGTGCCTCAGCGCCTGGCCGCCGTCGAGGCGAAGATTGAGGTCTGGAATAACCAAGTGCTGAAGCTGGATGAGCAGACCATCGGGCTGAAGGGCTCGCCCACCTGGGTGGTGAAGATATTCTCCCCCCAGCGGGAGAAGGGCGAGATCCTTGGCGATGGGCATGCCGATCCCGAAGGTACCGCCCGGCTGCTGATCGACAGGCTGCTGGCGAAGGACGCATTGCCTTTGTAGGCCCGCGGGGCAGGGATTCGGGAGCCGACGTTGCCCGCTTTTCCCTGGGTCCCTGCCGCATCTTTCCGAGGGATTGGAATGGCTGACGCAAAACCGAAGACCAAGAAGCCGCGTGGGCGCGCTCGTCTGCTAGAGGGCAAGTGCATCGCCTGCGGCGCCCGCTGCCAGAGTGTCTGCCCGGTCAACTGCATCGATATGACCGAGGCGGGCGAGCCGCTTATTGCAGCCGAAAAGTGCATCGGCTGCAATAAGTGTGTCAAGATCTGCCCGGCGGTAGCCTTGGAGATGTGGTTCACCCCCGACGAGCAGCGCCTTCTCGATGAACTCGCCAAAGCCCCAGCAACTGAACCTGGAGAGGAACCTGACGACAAGGCCACCGCCCTGGCGCGAATGCTCGAGCAGTACCGGGGAGTCTGGGTGTTCGTGGAACAGACCGAGGGGGAACCTGCAAAGGTATCCTGGGAGCTTCTGGGCGTAGGGAAACGGCTGGCGGAGAAGCTGGGGGTGGAGCTCTGTTCCCTGGTCATCGGCGAGAACGTGGAAAACCTCTGCCGTGAGTCCTTCCGCTATGGTGCGGCAAAGTCCTACCTGGTGGAGGCGCCAGTTTACCGTACCTACCGCACGGAAGCCTACCTCAAGGCAACCTGTCACCTGATCGGGAAATTTATGCCGGAAGTTATCCTCATGGGTGCGACCGGGATGGGGCGTGATCTGGCGGGGGCGGTGGCCACCCGGCTGGCAACCGGGCTCACGGCGGACTGCACCGGTCTGGACATCGACGACAAGCGGAATCTTATGCAGACCCGGCCAGCCTTCGGTGGCAACATCATGGCCACTATCATGTGTGACAAGTTCCGCCCTCAGATGGCCACCGTGCGCCCCAACGTCATGCCCTTACCAGAGCCGGATGCCAGCGCTACGGGCCTCCTGGTACGGGAGGATTACGAGGTCGAGGAGGCAAGCATCCTCACCAAGGTCATCGAGATCATGCGGGACTCCTCGAGCCACGACCACGTCGACATCACCGGAGCTGAATTCATCGTCTCGGGTGGTCGCGGCATGATGTCCCCAGAGAACTTCGCCGTGCTCAAGGAACTTGCCGACGAGATCGGCGGCGTGGTGGGCGCCTCCCGCAGCGCCGTCGACGCCGGCTGGATGCCCCATGATCGTCAGGTTGGACAGACCGGCAAGACGGTGCGCCCGAAGATCTACATCGCCTGCGGCATCTCCGGCGCGATCCAGCATCTGGTGGGAATGCAGGATTCCGATATGGTCATCGCCATCAACCGTGATCGGAGCGCCCCCATTTTCGAGGTGGCGACCTACGGGATTGTCGGCGACCTGTTCCAGGTCGTGCCGGCCATTACCAAAGCAGTCCGCGAAGCAAAGCAACGGCGTAAAGCATAGGTCCGCCACGCAGATACGGGGATAGGGCGGGGGTCCGGCCTCTCCGCGGCAATGGCCCGGTCGGAACCGCGAGGCTTCTGCGGGTCCGATAAACCCGCGGCGATAGCACGTCTGGACCCGACAATCTCTGCATCTGGGCGTCTCGTGATGATGGATCGAGGTTTAGACATGGCACCCAACTCCACGGTGTTTGCGGTCCTTCTGGTCGGTTCCCTTGCGGTTTTCGCCTGGGGAGTCTTTCGCCGGGCGTCTCTGGTTGCTCTGGGCAAGAAGGACAACCGGCTCGACGCCATCGGCACGCGCGTCCGGGAGATGCTGTTCTACGCTTTCGGCCAGCGGCGCGTGCTTGCCAAGCCCTTTGGTATCAATCACTTCGTCATCTTCTGGTCCTTCATCATCCTGGCCATTGCCAATACCGAATTCATCGTCCACGGGGTGTTTCGTGGCATCAGCCTTCGTCTGTTACCCGACCTTGTTTATCTCCCCCTGATTCTGGTGCTGGACATCGTGTCGTTGCTGGCCTTGGCGGCCGTGCTTGTGGCGCTGGTCCGCCGGGCGATTTCGCCCCCGTATCCCGAGGCCCGCACGGTCGAGGCCTTCTTCATTCTCGGTCTCATCGGCATCCTGATGTTGGCCTTTTTCGGGATCAATGCCGCCCGTATCCTCGGCGCCGAGGGGGGGGCTGGCGGCGCCGCGGCGAGCTGGATGCCCGTCTCGTCTCAGTTTGCAGGCACGTTCTCGAGGGCGTCGGCACAGAGCGTCCATGACCTCGCCTGGTGGGCTCATGCCATGGCGCTGCTTGCCTTCCTCTGTTACCTCCCGAACAGCAAGCATATGCACATTCTTACGGCGATCCCAAACTGCTTCTTCAAACGCCTTGACCGGCCCAATACCCAGCCACGCGAGGAGTTCACTGCCGGGGCGCAGTTCGGGGTGAATTCGCCGGAGCGCTTCACCTGGAAAGACCTGCTCGACTCCTTCTCCTGCACCGAATGCGGCCGCTGTCAGAACGTCTGCCCGGCGGGGTTGACCGGAAAGCCGCTGAACCCCCGCGCCGTCATCCACGAGATCAAGATGAATCTGCTGGAGAATGGCCCGGCTCTGAAGCGCGGTGCCGGAGCGGCAATACCGCTTATCGGTCCGGCGACGGAGGGAAATGTGGGCGAAGAAGCGATCTGGTCCTGCACCACCTGCGGCGCCTGCATGGAGGTGTGCCCGGTCTTTATCGAGCAGATGCCGAAGATCGTGCAGATGAGGCGACACCTGGTTGAGATGGAGGCCAAGTTCCCCGCTGAACTCCTCAATCTCTTTGAGAACATGGAAAGCAGGAGCAACCCCTGGGGGATTGCCCCCTCCGAACGCGTCAAGTGGTGCTCCCAGCTGGAGGTCAAACCTTTCGAGCAGGGAAAGACAGAGTACCTCTTCTACGTCGGGTGCGCCGGTTCTTTCGACTCCCGTAACAAGCATGTGACTGTGGCACTGGCCCAGCTTCTTGATAAGGCGGGGGTATCCTGGGGCATTCTCGGCAAGGACGAGAAGTGCTGCGGCGACAGTTTGCGGCGCCTGGGGAATGAGTACGTCTTTGAGCGGATGGCGAAGGAAAATGTGGAGGTGCTTCGGCAGCGCGGGGTGAAAAAGGTCATCACTCAGTGCCCCCATTGCTTCTCGACCCTGAAGAACGACTATCGCCAATACGGACTTGAGCTCGAAGTGATTCATCACTCCGAACTGCTCCGGGATCTTATCAAGGACGGTAAGCTCAAGATCCGCCACCCCGCGTCAGGATTGGGGCAAACCGTGATGCATGACTCCTGCTACCTGGGGCGGCACAACGGCGTCTACGATGCCCCGCGCCAGGCCATCGCCGCCGCGACCGGCTCGGCCCCCGCTGAGATGGGAAGAACGAAAGCCGACGCCTTCTGCTGCGGCGCGGGCGGCGGGCGCATGTGGCTGGAAGAGCGCGAGGGCTCACGCATCAACGCGACCCGTGTCAACGAAGCCCTGGAAACACGACCGAATACGATCTGCACGGCATGCCCATACTGCATGACCATGTTCGAGGACGGGTTGAAGGATGTGAATGCTGGCAGCGTCAAGGTGAGAGACATCGCCGAAGTGGTTGCGGAGGCGGTGTTGCGGAACGAGGCCCCGTAACCTGCGGCGGCTGTCGCTCCGCGAGCGCTCTACCGGTGGGGTCGCGCGCTGCTATGCGACCGCCTTGGCTTCGCCGAGCCTCGGGCTAGCGCCGCCTGTACCCACTCGCGGACCCCGAAGTCTCACCGGAATCCCTACCCGCTGCGGCGGGCCGAACCCCGGTTCTCACCCAAGCAGAAGCTGGGGCTACTTGAACAACCTGACGAACTTATCGAGCGTGGTGCGTTCGAGGCGCAGTATCTGCTCCAGTTCGCTGTGGTCCAACCAGACCCCCTTGCAGTGCGAACACTCGTCGATGGCGATGCCCTTGTAGTCGACGGTGAGCAGCTTCGAGCCGCACTTGGGACAGCACATATGGTGCAGTTCACCGAGACGATTGCGCTCCTCCGCCTCGAGCTTGGCGCGTTTCGCCTCTTCGGCCTTGGCCCGAAGCTCGAACTCGTGCCGGGCAACGTGCAGGTCTTCGGGATTTGCTGATGGGTGAGTGTCCACGATCTGCCTCCGTCTCCAAGTCAGGCGGTGATGCTGACACGTAACCAGCCGGATCGGTACTCTTTCAACCTAGCACCTCATCCCACAGGCGTCGCCGCGCCAGGGCACTATCTTATACCGCGATGACTATCGAGCTGTACACACCTATCTTGTTGCCGCGCGAGCCGGGCCTGCGCCTGGACCCCGGTCGGCTGCCCTGGCGCAACGGGTTGCTCATCCGCGCCACCAACTGGCTCGGCGACGCCCTCATGACCCTGCCCGCAGTCTACCGCCTGAGCCGCGTCGTGCCCGACCCGTGCGGCGTGTTCGTCATGTGCCCAGCCTTTATGCAACCGCTATGGGAGGCGGCGCCCTGGGTCTCGCAGGTCATCCCCATGTCCGGCTCGCGCAGCGGCATACAGGAACACCATAGGGTCCGCCAGTTGCGGCCAGGAGTGGCCGTGGTCCTGCCCAATTCCTTCGGGGCCGCCTGGGACGTGTTCCGTCGCGGGATTCCGATCCGCCTCGGCCGCAGCGGTCGCGGTCGAAGCCTGCTGCTGACCCACAGACTGCCCGAGTGGCCGCGGGCAAGAGCGCGGGCCGACTGCCATCAGCTCTCGCGCTATCTTGAACTGGCTGCCGTATTCGGTGCGGCGGAAGCATCGGTGGAGTGCCCGCCTCTGGAGCTGCCGGACGCCGCGGTCCTGGCGGCGAAGGTCGGGGTGCAGGCTGACGTCGGCCCCTGGCTGGCTATCGCCCCGGGGGCCGCTTACGGGCTGGCCAAGCAGTGGCCGGTTGAGCACTTTACCGCGCTCGCCGACTGGTGGCAGCGTCGCGGCGGTAGGGTGGTGGTGGTGGGCACTGCCAAGGAACGCGCCGCGGGCGAGGCGATCCAGACGGCTCTGCCCGGCGTGCGGAACCTGGCCGGACTGACGGGGCTGCGCGAGCTGATGGCCGTACTCAAGGTCACCGGCTTGGCGGTGACCAACGACAGCGGCGCCATGCACCTGGGCGCCGCGCTTGGCTGCCGTGGCGTGGCCGTCTTCGGCTCCACTGACGCGGTGGCGACCGGGCCTATTGGCGGTCGCTGGATCCTTCTCGCCGATCCGACGGACTGCGCGCCCTGCCTGAAGCGGAGTTGCGCGCGGGCCGACCGCCCCTATGAGTGCCTGCGTCGTATCGACCCTCCCACGGTCATCCGGGCCCTCGAATCCCTGCTGGCGCTGTCAGTGCAGCCGTGAAGCAAGTGGCCCTCGGCGGCGCTCTAGTCCAACCCGAACAGCGCCTCCAGGCGCGCCACCTCGGCGCGGGTCTGCTCCTGCTCCTTCGCCGACAGTTTCTTCCCTGCCAGCTTCTTCTGCAGCGCCAACAGGAGCATCTCCTCCCGGTGCCGGGCGCACCCCGCCGGCGGCGGCACGGTCGGGTTCGGGGGCTCGATCTTGGGGAACTCGGATCTCATCGAAAAACCTCCTTGGCAGCCACCGTCTTGGGGATCGAGATCAGCGTGACCTTACGGAACTCCATCTGGGCGCCTGCCGAACCAGAGCGCTGCGCTAAGCCATCGCACCCAGAGGCCCCGCCTACCGCCACGCCCCCCGGCAGGGTCTCTGCTCCTATCTCCCGCGGGCGTCGAGCTGGCGCCCAAGTTCAGCCGCCGCGGTGATGGGTGGCTGACAGGCGTAGTTCTCGCAGAGGTAGGCGGTGGCCTGGCCAGCGCTGGGCTTGACCTCGCGGATGAACTCCAGCCGTTGGGCCAGCTCCTGCTGCCCCGCGCCGCCATCGGCAAGAAGCAGTACCCGGTTGGGAACGAAACGATCGTACACCGCGCGAAGCAGTGCCTGCGTGTCAGGCGCATCCGGCTGCCCGGCAATGACGATCTGTCGCGGCGTGTCCAGGAAGAAGCCGTAGGCTACAAGCATCTGCGGCATAGCGTGCGGCGCCTGCTCAAGCCGCGATCCGAAGGCCGTGAATATCCTCTCGGCCCGCTCCCGGTATCCTGGGTTGTCCGTCATCTGCGAGAGTCGCAGCAGGTTCAGCGCGGCGACGGCGTTGGCTGACGGTTCGGCGCCATCGTCACCATCCTTCAACCTCAGAATCATGCTGCTATCCTGGCCAGAGGTGCTGAAGTAGGCCCCCTGCGCCTCGTCCCAGAAGTTGGCGTTCTGCCGCTCTTGCAGGCGCAGCGCCCAGCCCAGCCAATGCACCTCGAAAGACGTTTCATACAGGTCCAGCAACCCCTGGATGAGGAAGGCGTAGTCATCGGCAAAGCCGTCGATGGCTGCCACGCCGACGCGGCAGCGGCGCCGGAGTGTGCCCGTTTGCGGGTCATAGAGCCGCGCCTCGATAAAGCGCGCCGCCCGTTGCGCCGCCGTGCGATAGCCCGGCTCGTCCAGGGCCTGTGCGGCGCGGGCACAGGCAGAGATCATGAGCCCGTTCCAGCCGGTGAGCGTCTTGTCGTCACGCTGCGGGCGCGGGCGCCGCGAACGTAGCGCCAGCAGGTCGGCGCGGCCGCGCTGCAATAACTCGCGGATGCGCTCCGGACTCTGGCCAAACTGAGCCGCAGTTTCTTCGGGGGAATGCCGCACGATCAGAATGTTGGCCCCCACAAACTCGCCATGGGGGTCCGCGGGCGCGTTACCATTCTTTTCCACGCCATAGGCGTAGCCAAAGACCGCCGCCGCCTCCGCGCCGAGCGTCGCCGCGATGTCCGCCTGGGTCCAGACGTAGAAGGCGCCTTCGCCGTGTTTGGCTGGATTCGTCGGCAGAGGACTATCGGCGTCTTCGGCGGAATAGAACTGGCCCTCTGGACCGGTCATGTCGCGCCGTACATAGTCGAGCGTATCACGGGCTACCGCGGCGTAGAGCGGGTCGCGCGTGAGCTGGTATGCTTCAAGATACGAGCAGACCATTTGGGCCTGGTCGTAAAGCATCTTCTCGAAATGGGGCACGTGCCAGAAGGTGTCGACGCTGTAGCGGTGGAAGCCACCACCGAGTTGATCGTGCAGGCCACCGGCAGCCATCTTGCGCAGAGTGAACAGGGGCATCTCCAGCGCCAGAGGCGTGCCGGTCCGAGCGTAGTAGCGCAGCACGAAATTCAACACGACAGGCCGGGGGAACTTCGGCGCCCCGCCGAAACCGCCGTCGTTCGGGTCGTAGCTGGAGGCAAACTGGCGATAGGCGGCTTCCAAAGAAGCGCGTCCAGGCGGCGCGGTACGAGAGGCAGACTGGGCCAGGTTGAACTGCCGCAACTGCTGCGTGGCGTTGTCTGCCGTTGCCAGGATCGGCTCCCGCCGTTGCGTCCAGGACGCGGCAATGCCCCGCAGCAGCGCCTTGAACCCCGGGCGCCCCCAGCGCTCGTCGGGCGGGTAGTAGGTGCCTCCGAAGAAGGGCTTGAGGTCGGGCGTCAGCCAGACGCTCAGCGGCCAGCCGCCACTCCCGGTGGTCGCTTGCACATAGGCCATGTAGACGCGGTCCACGTCCGGACGTTCTTCCCGGTCTACCTTGATGGCCACGAAGTGCTCGTTGAGAACCCGCGCTACACTCGCGTCCTGGAATGACTCGCGCGCCATGACGTGGCACCAATGGCAGGTCGAATAGCCGATCGACAGAAAAATCGGCTTGTTCTCCCGCCGCGCCTTCGCAAACGCTTCCTCGCCCCACGGGTACCACTGCACCGGCTGGTGGGCGTGTTGCAGCAGGTAGGGACTCAGCTCATGGATCAGGGCGTTGGATTTCATGAATACTCTCTTGGGCAAGGCGCTTGCGGCAACAGGTTCCGACATCGGGGCCTCGCGTCCAGAGCCACGGATCACCATCGCGGTCATGGCGACGACAGCCCCCAGGCCGCCGAGCAACGCCAGGCGGAAAGCCGTAGCGACCAGGCGTTCACGTGTGCCCTGACCCTCGTTCATGCCCACAACACCTTACTCTTGCTTGGCGGCGTCTGCCGGTGGGATGGCGCCACATTCGCGCTGCCGAGCCAGCTTGATCGCGGCAGCGCGGGAACGGGCAGGGCGGCTGGGTTTCCCGCGCTCCGCGAGCCCGTGCGCCAGGCAATCCGGTCGGGACCGCGGCAGGTTACCACGGAGCCGCAGAACCTGCGCCGGACGGGGGCTCAGATCTCGACGGTACCCTCGAAGGCGAAGGCGGCCGGACCCTCCATGAAGACGTGGTTGCTCTCGGCCCAGGTGATGCGCAGATCGCCGCCCAGGAGATGCACCACCACGTCGCGGTCAGTCAGGCCGTTGAGCGCGCAGGCCACGCCGACGGCGCTGGCGCCGGTGCCACAAGCCTGGGTCTCGCCTGAGCCACGCTCCCACACCCGCATGCGGACAGCGCGCCGCGACAGCACCTGAACAAACTCGACGTTGACGCGCTGGGGGAACAGTGGATGCAGCTCGAGTTCGGGTCCGTCGCACCGCACCTGCTCGTCGGTGATGGCAGCGACGCAGATCACGGCGTGTGGGTTACCCATGGAGACTGCGGTGAACTCGTAGCGCCGCCCACTACCGAGCGTCACCGCTTCACGGACGACCGGGTTGCGGGGGGAGGCCACGGGAATATCAGGGCCATTGAGGATGGGCTCTCCCATGTCCACTCGGGCACTCTGGAGCACGCCTCCAACCACGGTCAGCGCCAGGCTTAAGATGCCACGGCCGGTACGGATGCGGAGCGTCTCCCGGCGCGTGTAACCCCGGTCGTAGACGTACTTGGCGACGCAGCGGATGGCGTTGCCGCACATCTGCGCCTCGGACCCGTCGGCGTTGAACATGCGCATGCGAAAATCCGCTTCGGCATCCGGCAGGATCAACACGATGCCGTCGCCGCCGATGCCGGTGTGCCGGTCACTGAGGCGGGGCGCCACCCGTGCTGGCTCAGCCACCAGCTCCGGGTTGCGGAGGCAGTCGAAGTAGACATAGTCATTGCCAAGACCGTGCATCTTGGTGAACGGAATGGTCGCCATGGGGTGTGCCCTCGTCTACCGGTGCAGCCCGCTTCAGACGCTCTCACTCAGAATCTGTTCCACCATCTGCTCATTGGACAGAGCTCTGCGGGCCAGGTTGAGGTGCCCGGCGCGGACTCGTATCTCGGTGGGCATGGGCCGCAGATTGTAGATGCCGCCCATGCTATAGCAGTAGGCGCCCGCGTTCTGGATGTCCAGCAGGTCGCCCTCGCGAATCTCCGGCAGCTCGCGCAGCTCCGCAAAACGGTCGCCGGTCTCGCAGATGTTGCCGCAAACGTCGTAAAGGCGCGTCGGCCCCTGCGGATGACTCAAGTTCACAATCTGGTGGTAGGCATTGTACAGCATCGGCCGGATCAGTTGCGGAAAGCCAGAATTGCAGCCCGCGATAAGTCGGCCACGATTATCCTTCAGGGTGTTCACCTCCACCACTAGATGACCACACTCGGCCACGATGCACTTGCCGGGCTCGAAGCGCATCTCCAACTCCCGACCGTAGCCCGTGCAAAACCCCCGGAACAGCCGCGCAATCTCGGCGCCCATGGCCCGGTAGTCCACCCGCTTCTCGTCGGGCCGGTAAGGGACTTTGAAGCCGCCACCGAAGTCCAGGAACTCCAGGTGCGGGAAGCGTTCAGGCGTGGCCAGGGACATCAGGTTGGCCATGCTCTGGTAGACGGAAGCCTCCTGGGTAAGTCCCGATCCGGTGTGCTCGTGCAGACCGACCACCGTCAGGCGGTAACGCGCTGCGAGCGCCACAACCTGGCCCACATCCTGCATCAGAATGCCGAACTTGGTGGCCGGTCCGGCCGTGGCCGTCGAGGCGGTCTCACCGTCCACCACATCGGGATTGAAGCGCACGCAGACACGCGACCCGGGGAACTCACGACCGAACTTCTCCAGGCGGGACAATTCGCCGATGTTCATCAGCACGCCGCTGCGCTGGACGTCCCGCACCTCGGCGTCGGTCATGCTGTTGGCGGTGTAGAGGATGCGGTCCGCCGGGTAGCCCAGGCGCTGGGCCAGGAGAACCTCGCCCGGACTTACCGTGTCCAGCGCGGCTCCGGCTTCATGCAGCGTGCGCAGCAGCGCCACGCTGTAGTTCGCCTTCATGGCGTAGAAAATGCGCAGCTTCGGCCAGTTGATGAACTCGTGCAGTTCGCGGTAGCGCTGCAACATCAGGTCAGCGTCATAGACGAACAGCGGCGTGCCGTATTCCCGGGCCGCCCGCAGCAGAATGTCCGCACTCAGTGCCATCGTCGCCTCACCTCCGCAGCTGGTCACCACCAACGCATCGTCGGAAGTCAAACCTAAGCCTCGACCGGCGGAAATCAACCGTGCGGGCAGCAGCGCCAGGGCTCCAAGAAAGAGCCCCCCGCTAAATCTGGCAGACGTCTGCCCCGACCCCGCTTGCCTCCCTGGAGCCCGCGATGCCCAGCCCGTTCCGGGCGGGTTCGCGGTATCCCCCGAGCCGACTTTACCCATGGTCATTCTTACCTCTGTGAGTATTGCGGAAAAGGGCACTAGCGTTGTATCTTATGCGGCGAGTGTACGGGACTCCTTTTGACCCGTGTAGTGCAGGAACGATGTGGTAGCCAACCGCAGGAGCCTGACCATGTGCCTCAACCGACGCCCCTTCACCCTGATCGAGTTGCTGGTGGTGATCGCCATCATCGCCATCTTGGCGGCCATGCTGTTGCCGGCTTTGGCGCAGGCGCGCGAAAAGGCGCGGCTGACGAGCTGCATCAACAACGAGAAACAGATCATGATGTCAATCCTGCTGTACTGCGACGAAAACAATGAGATCACGCCGCGGCACTGCCAGACCAACGGGGTCAACGACTACAACCACTGCTGGCTGGGCATGCTGCAAACCTACATGCCTCATGCCCAGAACGATGGCGTTACGCGCTGTCCCTCGAACGCGAGTACGGCCCGCAGCTACGGCTACGATCTGCGGACTATGGATATTAAGTCCCTCGGCGTGTTCAAGACGCCCTCACAGAAGATGGCCTTTACCGACCACGACTCGCACGCTGGCGGCTATCTGCGCTACAACACCTGCGGTAGCACCTGCCCCAACGCCGGCAACCTGGACTCGCACGTGGCCGGACACAACGGGGGCGACGTCCGCCATAACGGCGGCACGAACGTCGCGTTTGTGGACGGGCATACCGAAGCCATGAAACTGGAGCAGGTCATTGTGTGGATTCCGAGCACGAGCTCGGCGCAGTACTTGCTCTGGAATCTGTGAGGCGCACGGCGGATTCGGGTTGGATGGTGCCGCCCCGCGCCCCGTCGACGGGAGATTGGCCGAGGGAGCGTTTGCCTGTGGTGGCCGCGGGCCCAAGCGCTTGAGCTTGGCATCCCGGCGCCAGCCGTGGACTGCCGGGGTGGGTTCAACCTGACGGCATGGCAAGGCTTCGGTGGCGGGCTATGGTACCACCGTGCAGACAGCACCCATCATCCCACGGCGAGGGCTGCTGCTAACCTGCACGCCTGCTTCGCGGCCCCATGGCTGTCATCGTGGTGCTCACGTTGGTGGTCGCGTGGCTGAAATGCTATGTCGGCCGCACGGCTCGACAGGCGCAGCCACAGGGTAAGAGTAGCACCAAGGCCTGAGATGAGTTACTCCCCTCGGAGCCGCTCCTCATAACGTTGAGGCAGAATCGCATGCAAGTCCAGATGCTGAAGAGCAAGTTGCACCGGGCGACGCTGACCGGCTGCGTGCTTGAGTACGAGGGCAGTCTCGCCATTGACCTGGACCTGCTGGACGCGGTCGGCATGCTCCCCTACGAGAAAATCCTGGTGGTCAACCAGACCAACGGGGAACGCCTTGAGACCTACGCCATCCCAGGCCCTCGCGGCGGCCGCGAGTTCTGCCTCAATGGCGCCGCGGCCCGCTGCGGCTACCCCGGCGATAGGCTGACCGTGATGAGTTTCGCGGCCATGACTCCCGAAGAAGCCGCGACCTTTCGCCCAAAGATCGCTGTTCTCGGCCCGGACAACCACATCGCCGAACTCAAGACCTGAGGCGCCGACGGACACCACCGAGGGCGGCGTCGGCCGTCACCGGCGCGCCGACGCGGGAGGTCCGCGACGGCGGTAGGCCGAGGTCCTGGCTCCCGCGCTCTAGAGATACACGATCGCTTTCTGTTCCAGCGAGTCGATGGCTGCTTGGAGCACCTTCTGCGCCGCCAGGCCGTCGGCGCCTGACCCATTGATGGCCTCCGGCGCCACTCCATCGGCCACCTGCTTAGCGAAGGTCTGGATGCGGTCGCGGAAGGTATCGCCGAAATCGCGGCAGCGTTCGGCGCCGAAGATCGGGTTGCTGAAAACCTGCTTGGTGAGGCCGTCGGCAGGGTAAAGCGTGAGTTCGCGCCAC
>CAILKC010000433.1 GCA_903834675.1 uncultured Victivallales bacterium
CCACTCACCCACTCACCCACTCACCCACTCACCCACTCACCCACTCACCCACTCACCCACTCACCCACTCACCCACTCACCCACTCACCCACTCACCCACTCACCCACTCACGCACTCACCCACTCACCCACTCACCCACTTGCCGGCGTATCCACCGCATTTCTGCAACCTCATCTCTCGCAGTAACAAGCGTCATCCTTTCTGGTCGCTTGGTGTCCGGGCTGCGGCGCGGCACTACAGTATCCGGGTGCAACTCACCGTTGGGACTTGGCTCAGGCGCCGGCCCCGGCAAGCAGGAGACTCTGGATGAGCAAGCTGGCCATCTACGGCGGTCCGAAAACTATCCAAGCAGGCGAGATCAAGCCCTGGCCGCCGATCGACAAGACCGACGAGGGGCTGGTGCTGCAGGCGCTGCATGCCGACAAACAGGCGCGCGGCGAGCACAACATTGCCTTGGAGAAGGAGTTCGCGGCCTGGAACGGCAGCCGCTACGCGCTCTTTACCAACAGCGGCACCGCAGCGTTGCACATGGGGCTCGTGGGCTGCGGCGTCGGCGCCGGCGATCACGTGCTGGTGACGGCCTACTCCTGGAGCTCCAGCGCCACCTGCATTCTGCACCACGACGCCATTCCGATCTTTGTCGACATCGACTTCGACACCATCAACATGGACATCGACAAGATCGAAGCGGCCATCACCCCGCGGACCAAGGCCATCATGGCCGTCAACCTGCATGGTCTGTCCCTGGACTTCGACCGCCTGCTGGCCGTGGCCCGGCGGCATAACCTCAAGGTGGTCGAGGACTGCTGTCAGTCCCACGGGGCGTTGTTCAAGGGCCGGAAGGTCGGCACCTTCGGCGACGCGGCCGGATTCAGCTTCAACCAGAACAAGTGCATGTGCTGCGGTGAGGGCGGCATGTTCGTCACCAACGATGAGAAAGTCTATCAGCAGGCCAGCCAACTGTGGAGTTTCGGCGAGACGCGGCGGCCTGAGCAGTCGCGCGACTACCACGCCTACGCCTTGGGCTGGATGTACCGCAACAACGAAATCACGGCCGCTTTCGGTCGGGCCCAGTTGGCGAAGTATCCCCGCCATTTCGACATCCTGCGCGAGAACGGCGCCGTGCTGAACCGGCTGCTGCCCGGCACCCCAGCCCTGATCCTCCCCGTCGAGCCCCCGGGCCACACCCATAATTGGTACAACTACAACCTGCGCATCGACTTCGCTGCCGTCGGCTGGACCGGCGACAAGCGTCGCTTCCGTGCGGCGGTCAATGCCGCCTTGAACGCCGAGGGCGTGCCGACCGCGGTCTGGCAGCAGTTCATCCTGCCCGAGATGACCGTTTTCCAGGCTAGAAACGCCTATGGCGACGGCTATCCGTGGTCGATTCCGGGCGCCAACGAGGGGGTCGATTACAACCCGGAGCGCTTCCCCGTGGCCCAGCGGCACTGCGAATCCTACATCGCTCTGGTCATGGCGTTGCGGGCGCCCAATGGCGCGGACCTCGCCGAGCGGATTGCCGAGGGCATCCGTAAGGTTTTTGAGAACCTCAGCCAGATCGACCCGGACCGCATCCTCAAGTAGCGAGATACGGATGGATGCATACAGGAACGTCGTCGTCGCCGTTCGCGGGGAAGACGACCTTGAGCCGGGAGAGGCGTTGCGGGCTCTGGCGGCCAGCCTCCCCGGGCCGCCGGGGAGTTACCAGCGCTCCGACCTGGTGCTGGGCCATGATCTCTGTCCGCGGCTGCTGAACTCCGCTCCGACGCTTCCCGACCTGATCGAGGTGGAAGGGACCCAGGCCGGGCATCCGCCGCGGGCGTGGTGCGGGCGGCTGCGGCGGCTGCTGGGGCTGATCATGGGGCTGCCCGCGGTGCGCTTTGACTGGTGCGAGGCGGCCCCGGCGGTGCATACGCGCCAGGCGTACCGGGACGTTGTCGAATCCACCTTTCTGTGGAGCCTCTGGCCGGTGGGGTTGACCCTGGCGCATACGGTACTGGCGCCCGCGGCGCGTCCCAACCTGCTGCTGCTGGAGGTGCTGCTCATGGGCTTGCTGGCACTTCTGGCACGTTCCCAATGGCGGTCCTCGTGCCGGGTTACGGTGGCCGGGTATGTCTGGCTGGGGCTCTGCCTGGGGCTGACGCTGGTACTCTGGAGCGCGCCGCGGTGGACGGCGCTGGCCACCAGCCTCAGCATCCGCGTCTATGGCTTGGCCCAGTTGGCCACCGCGGTGGCCTTTCTGGCCATGGTGGCCGAAGTCGTGAGCCGCATTGCCCGCGGCCTCATCTCACGCCGTCGCGGGCTGGCCGGGCTCAGCCTGGCGGTTCTGCCGTGGGCCTTGTCGTCGCTTTTCGGCGTCTGCGTCTGGACCCTGGTGTTGAATGCGCTGCTGGCGGTGGGTAGCCCGCCGGTTTTGGAAGCCTACAAGGGCTGGCAACAGACCTTCACGAAGGCGCTTGGCTACCACCTGGCATCGGTCGAATGGGCGGTGGCCACGATCACTGCCCTGGCCGCGGTCCTGGCCCTGTGCGCCTGCTGGCACCGGGCTCAGACGCGCCAGGGGGAGACGGCCCGGCGCTGGCTCGCGGGCATTGCCGTGGTCCTGGTGCTAGGCTTTGCGCTGCTGAGCCTGTACATGCTTCTGACCTCGCCCTACCTCGGGGCGCCGCTCGCGAGGCTGACCCAGCGCCTCGGCACGATCACGGACGTTACCAGTCTCTACACCTGGTCGGCGCTCCGGGTAGTTCCCTGTTTGCTGTTGCTGTGGCTGTCGCCAGCCTGGCAGGTGCTGAAGGCGCTTGGCGAGATGGGCTTCTACCTCATGCCGCCCGACGATAGCAGCCTGTCGTCCCGACCGGCCAGCCGCGAACGGCTCGCCCAGTTGCTGCGCTTCCTCGACCGCGGTTGCTATGATCGGATTCACGTTATCGCCCACGGCCAGGGCTCGGTCATCGCGCTGGACGTGCTGCGGAAGGCGGAGCTGCATCATCCGCTGGCACTGACCACCTGCGGTAGCCCCGCCGGCACCCTCTACCGCGATCTCCTCGACTGGCCCAGTCCTGGCGCGGGCACGGCCGAGTGGCGTAATCTCTTCTACCAGGATGATCCCAGCGGTGGCCCCGTGGGTATCGAGGGAGTCGATGCGCCCCTGCAGGCGGGCGGGCGCTCCGACTATTGGTCAGACGCGCTGCTGGCTGACCGGGTGATCCAGGTTATGCGGGCGCCGTTGCCGCCGCCGCGCCCGTGAACCGCGCTGAGGCAGCGGACCGGCCTGGACCTCAATACTGGGCGATGAAGGCCAGCATTTCGAGGGGCTCGGTGCCGATGTTCTCCACCGCATGCGAGGCGCCGTTGCCGGTGAGGACGCTATCGCCTGGGCCGACCTCGAAGGCGGTGTCGGCCTCGCTGATCCGAGCCCGACCACGCAGGACGATGTAGACCTCTTCCTCCTGGTCGTGGCTGTGCGGGCCGATGCTGGCGCCGGGCGGGACGATCAGCCGGGCGCAGAGCCGCGTCTTGGCCAGCAGATCGCCTTTCTTCCAGTAGTGCTCGATCCGCACCGTGCCCGTGCCGCCGCGCATATTCTGCCGCTCTTCCGCCTCGTAGGTGCCTTGCCGCCGAACCATGTGCAATCCTCCTGTGGGTAGTCTGCGCCACACCATACCCTGGCTCGCCGCGAAAGCCGACCCGACGGTCGGCGCTCCCAGGAGAAAAAGGCCGACCCGACGGTCGGCGCTCCCAGGACTAGGGCCGGGGCGCGTCACCTGCCGAGCGGGCCTGGCCAAGCCCTTCCATGCTGATCACAGGTTGGATGACGTCGACCAGTCCGAGGGTGCCGTAGCAGACGTAGATCCAGCCATCGTGGCCGGCGCCAGGCTGGCGGATGACGGTGAGGACGGATTCGGGCGAGTCGGGGCTGAACATTAGGCAGGTGGCCCGCATCATCTCGGCACGCAGGGCTGGATCGTCCCCGAGGCGCGCCAGGACGTAGGCCATGCCGCCCAGGTTGAGGGCGCTGCGGCCTCCGCCCGACAGCCACCACGAACGCGAGGCGGCGCCGGCTTCCTTCATCTTGGCAGTGAAGGCCCGGCCGATGTAGTCGCCATACACCGCCCGCTGCGTCCGATCGGTGGCCAGAGCATGGGCGTACTGGAAACTCTCGATGAAGGCGCCGTGCAGCGCCGCGGTTCGGCTCATGAGCCAGTCGCCGTCGGCGGCGGCCTGCTCTTCGAGGCGACTGGAGCCCAGCAGCCTGGCCTGGAGATAGGCGGCGGCCAGGGAACAGCCGATGGTGTAGGGGTTGAGCTCCGGGGCGTAGACTCGCGTGGGGGTTTCGAGGGGTACGACGGGGCGCCTGCCGTAGTCTTGCAGGCACCAGCCGACGCCGATGCCACCCGCCGGCACTCTGAACTCCTCGCGGTAGCGCATGTAGGCGTCCAGGCTGCGCAACAGCGCCTGGCGCTCTCGGCCCACGCTATAGGCCGCCAGGCGAGCGATGCCCACCGCGATCTCGCCGCCGTCGGCCACGTAGCACTCCTCGCCTTTGGAGGTGACGCCGTATCCCATGCGGTAGCCGCCATCCTCACGCTGTTCGCGCAACATCGCCTGGCCCCAGCGCCGGGCGGTCTCCTGGTAGCCTTTAGGACCCAGGATCTCGGCGGCGGCGAGCAGGACGCGCATGCCACGGTTGTCGATGAAGGAGTAGCCGTGCAGCTTGGCGTCGTCGGCCGCTTCGCTGACCATATGTTCGGCGATGAGACGCAGCGCCTCGCGGGCCGCGAGGCGGAAGCGGAGGGGGCCGAGCACCGTCGGCGCCACCTCCACGGGGTCGGCCTGAATGTCCATCTCCTGCCAGTCGTTGCCGGTCACTTCGATACCCTCGACGAGAACGCACTCGCTCACCGTTCCGGCTGGCGCCAGCAGAGAGGCGGTGACCAGACGGTCGACCTGCGTCTGCCCCGCCCACGTCACCCGCACCCGCAGGGGCAGGTTCAGCGGTTCGAGCGAGGGGCGTCGGGCTAGCAGCAGTACGTCCATAAGGATGTGGCCCGCCCGTTCCCGGAAACGCGGTCGCAAGCCGTCGCTGAGCACCGCGCTTTGCGCCAACCGCAACGACGCGGCCAGGGCCGACGCCAGGGCCGTATCCGCGGCCGGAGCGGGCCGCTCCAGGCCGACACAAAGCCAGCGGCTGCCGGCCAGCGGCCCTTCGCGATACAGGAAGAGTACCGCGGCGTCCACCGCGTCGGCGGACCAGCGCCGCTCCGTGCGCAAGATGGGCACGCGCTCGAGCCCACGGGCGGCGCGCAGCGCCGTCGCCAGGTCAGGAGAGGGCGCGGTCACCGCCGCCTCGGGCACGCCGACGGCGAGTCCCGCGTAGCCGCCCTTCAGCGTCTCCGGTGGCAGGCCGGGAACGCCTGCGAACGCCAGCAGCCGTCCCGCCTCCCAGGGCTGGCTCGCGGGCAGAAAGCAGGTCATGGCCGACCCACGATGGGGGAGGCGCGCCGCGCTCCCGAACCAGCGCGCCACCTCGCGCTCGGTCCCGGCGAAGACCGGGGTTTCGGCCACGGCGGCGGTGGGTACGGCGGCCGGTTCCAGGCACAGGTCGCGGAGTTCGAAGCGGTGCGGGCCTGGGCCGATCATGGCCGCGGTCTGGCCGACCAGCAGACACGCGAGCTGCCGCGGCCGGATGACGGAGTCGCCCCGCCCCAGCTTGCGGTTAGCGTAGGAGACGAACTGGCCTGCGTGCAGGCGATGTTGGACCCATTTTGGACTGAGCGGAATGACCGCTTTCCAGCGTGAACCATCCTGTTCGCGCAACTCCAGACAGAGCCGCGTGGTCAGCCGGTCGCCGCGCGCGGCAAAGGAGAGGATGAGGTCATCGGCAGGCAGCGCAGGCAGCGCCATACCCACGTAGGCATACTGTCGCAGGCGCTCGGTGCGGAAGCTGCCGAGCTGGCCCGGCGCTGCCGATTCGAGGCGCCAGCCGTCCTCCGGCGCGGCTTCCGTCACCTCCCAGCCCGTCGCCAAGGACAGGGGTACGCGCGTGCCGTCTGGGGCCACGGCGTCAGCGGGCAACCAGCCATAGGGCGAGGCATACAGTGGCAGGCTCAGCGCCCCGGCGCCCACTGTGATCAGCAATCCGCCTTCAGAGAGGAAGATGGCCAGCGTCGGCGCCAGGGGGCCGGGGTAGAGGGCGCCGTAAGGCAGGACGACGGCGGCGACCGAGCTGCTATCCAGCCCGCCCAAGCGCGCCAGGTCGTCGCTGCTCACCCGGCGTACGGCGAAGCCCGCCGTCTCGAGCACCTGGTCCAGGCCCACCGGGACCACCCCCGCGACCTCGGCCAGAGCGGGATCGTCCCACAACAGCGCCGGGGGGGCGGCGCCCGCGGCCAGAGCTGGCGCCAGGGCGAGGGTTTCAAGCACGACGTCGTCGAGCCAGACGCAGCCAACCGGCTTCTCGTCCGCCGCCCAGAAGGAAAAGCGTACCCTGAGGGTGGCGGCGCCCGGCGGGATGGGTGAGGCGGTTGCCTGACCGAAGGTGGTCCAGTAACGCTTCCAGCCATGCACCGGGGTGCCAGCCTCGAGGGCGATGCCACCGCCCATGGCCAGGAACCCACCCGCGGCGTCGCGGTAGTAGAGCCGCAGGCCGAAATGGCCGAGGCGCACGCCGTCGTTGCGAACCATGGCCGACAGCCGATACGTGCCCAGCCGACTCAGTTCGCGGCCGAAGCTCAGCTCGGGGTGATCAAGCGCCACCACCTGGCCCGAACAGGAGAAACGCACACTGCCCTGACCCTCAGCTGCGTCCGCGCCGCTGACGCGGAGCGCTTCCGCCTTGGCCCCGAAACCGCCGGCCCAGGGCGACACCGTATCCTCGAAACCCCCATTGCGCAGGAGATTCACCTCCCCGGCGGCGCCACTCCAGTACGAGGCCAGGCTGAGCATCGCCAGCAGGTAGAGCAGGCGCAAGCGGTGGCGGCGATGGCAGCTTCTGGTCCTCATAGGGCCGCGCGCAGGAAGCCGTTGACCGGGCCGACCTCAGCGCGCCGCGACACGAGCTGGTCGCCCTGGTCCTCCCAGATGGTGATGGGCGAGGGCCCCTCGGCCGAGCCCGTGATCTCGCACACCAGGCCGCCCTCGTCAGCCTGCGCGAAGCTCAAACGGGTTTCGAAGAGCCGTTTGCAGATGAGGCTGATGTGTTCGCGGGAAGCTGGGACGGCATCGAGATCGCGGATGCCATCCAGGATGGCCGCGACGATCTTCTCCCAGTCCTCGAGCGCGATCGAGTGAATACGTTGCTCGTGGGTCATGATGACGCTGAAGGCCAGGCTGTCGAGGCCGACCCGCAGGTTGGCGATGCCGCGCTGAATCGCCTCCGCCGCGCGCAACTGGCTGGCTTCCCCCATGAACGGGGTGTTACCGCTGAGGACATCGGAGGTCATGTGGGTCCGTCCCAGATGCGAAGCGCTGAAGCCGATCGAGAGGAAGGCCGGGTGCTGCGGCAAGCGGTCGATGACGACCCCGTAGCGCCCGTTTGCAGCCCGCAGTCCGTAGGGTCGCGGCCGCCAGACGGGCTGGTTGCCGTAGAGTTGACCGATAACGCTGTTATTGCAGGGCAGGTTGACGCCCCGTTCGAGGTAGTGGGGCAGCGAGCTCAAGCCAATCTCGCCGAAGTGTGCATTGAGGACGCGGCTGGGTCGGATGCCAGCCTTGGCGAAAGCGGCATCGACGCGGGCGAAGTTCCGTCGCACCGTCTGCTCGTCGAGGTCGCGCCCCGTCGCATGGTCCATTCCGACCCCCTCAAAAAGCGTCTCCCGTCCGGCTTTCGAGAGGTCCGGCTTGTCGGCGAGAACCGCGTAGGGCTTCCAGGCGGGGCTGGACTTGTAGAGGTCGTCGCGGAATGCATGCATGGAGATATCGGCCCCGCCGTGGCGGGACAGGCGGCTGACGGCAGCCCAGTCCGTCGGTCCCAGCTCGTCGAGGAAGAGCCCCAGGTTCGGGCTGATGCCGCGACGGTTCAGGCAGTCCACGTAGGCGAAGGCCGTGTGGGCGCCGTTGCAGTCGTCCATGCGGGCGGAGATGAACGGCGGAATACAGCGCATGGGGAAGGGCTTGCGGGCCACCCAAGCGAGCGCACGCCAGTACAACCCATCCAGCCCCCGCGTGTGTCCCAGCACGGTCTCGTCGTAGAGGGTGTTGCCAACCGCGAAGAAGACGCAACGGCCGCCGCCGCGCTGAGTGCGGACCAGGACGGGAAGGTCACCGGTTCCGCTTGCCACGGGGGTCACGCCCGCGCCGCAAACGAAGCGCACGGCGTAGGTGCCAGCGAGCAACTCCACCGTCTCTCCGGGGCGGTGACTGGCGGTGATGGCATGGCTGGCCGTGGAGAAATGCACCGCGCGGACCTCGGCGCCGCCAGCCGTGTCGGGCGCGATGCCACGCAGGGCGTCGGGCCAGGCGGCGGTATCGCGGTCGAAGCTCAACACCCCGACCCCGGCAAGCACGGCGTCGCGTATCCAGGTCGCGGGTTCGGGCCGCAAGCCGGCCCCGGCGCCATCGTGGGCGAAGACGAGCGCTGCCCGCTCGAGCACATAGGCCGCGGGCAGCGCCCAGTAGTCGCCGGCGTCAAGCACCTGCCAGGCGACACCCATGTGGTCCAGGGCCGCGCACACCGCGAGGTCCGCGGTCTGGCGTGCAGCCACCTGCCGACTGTCGAGGATCACCAGCACACTGCGGTTGCCTGTTGACATGCCTGTCTGCTCCTCTGTCGTGACCGCGAACACCCGCCGTCCGCGCTGCGACGACCTCAGACCAGCCGTTCGCGCAACGCCGCCGCGGCCTGCTCGGAGGTGATGTCGCGCTGTGCCTCGGCCAGCATCTCGTAGCCCACCATGAACTTCTTCACCGTGGCCGAGCGCAACAGCGGCGGATAGTAGTGCGCATGCAGCTGCCAGTGCTCGTAGCAGCCCTCGTCAGTGGGCGCGCCATGCCAGCCCATCGAATAGGGGAAAGAGCACTGGAACAGCGCGTCGTAGGCCTTCAGGAAACGCTTCATGAGCGCCGCCAGGCTATCGCGTTGCGAGCCGGTCAGATCATACAGCCGCAGCACCTGCTCCCGCGGCAGTACCATGACTTCATAAGGCCAGATGGCCCAGAATGGCACCAGTACGACCCAGTCGGCGTTGTGGTCGACAATGCGGTCGCGGCGGCCCAGCTCCTGGCGCACGTAATCCAGCAGCAGCACCGAGCCGTGGCGCTGGTAGTAGGCTCTCTGACTGGCCTCTTCCTTCGCCGGTTCATTGGGCAACGCCTCTCCGGCCCAGGCCTGGCCATGCGGGTGGGGGTTGCTGCAGCCCATGAGATCGCCCTTGTTCTCGAACACCTGCACCCAGCGCCAGCTCCGGCCCAGCTCCTCGGTCTGCTCGGCCCAGACGTCCACCACCCGGCGAATCTCGGTCAGTCCCATCTGCGGCAGGGTCAGGTCATGTCGGGGCGAGAAGCAGATCACGCGGCAGGTCCCGCGCACGGCCTGGGAGCGCAGCAGCGGCGAGCCCTCATCCGCTGCCGCCGGCGTGTCGTCCAACAAGGCGCGGAAGTCGTTGACGAAGACGAAGGTGGAATCGTAGGCTGGGTTGACGACCCCCTCGGCCCGCCGGTTGCCTGGGCAGAGATAGCAGGTCGGGTCGTAGGCGAGGCGCGTCGGCGGCGGCGTCTCCTCCAGCTTGCCTTTCCAGGGCCGTTTGGCGCGATGCGGGGAGACCAGAAGCCACTCACCGGTCAAGGCGTTGTAGCGGCGGTGCGGATGCTGGCTGGGATCGAACAAGGTCACGGGTGAGGCTCCTTGCGGGGCGCGCCAGAGACTCCGCCAAGACCAGGTTCAGCAGAGTCCCAAGCCTGAGGTTGCGAGAGTAAGAGTCCGCGTTGAAAGCGAGCCCGGTGGCGGAGTTACGGCACCATCGCCTGGCACATGGTGATGGCCGCGACTCCGACGATGTCAGCGGCGCTGCAGCCACGGCTAAGGTCGTTGACCGGCTTGGCAGTGCCCTGCAGGATAGGCCCGTAGGCCATGGCCCCGGCCAGGCGCTCGGTGATCTTGTAGCAGATGTTGCCGGCCTGCAGATCGGGAAAGATCAGGATGTTGGCCCGGCCGGCGACCAGGCTGCCCGGGGCTTTGCTGGCGCCGACCTTCGGCACCAGGGCCGCGTCGGCTTGCAGTTCGCCGTCCACCAGCACGTCCGGCAGACCCAGTTCTTCCACCCGCGCCTTGGTCAGCGCGGTCGCCTTCACCATCTTGTCCACCAACTCATGCTTGGCGCTGCCCTTGGTGGAGAACGACAGGAAGGCCACGCGCTGCTCGCCGCCCATGATGGCCTTATGGCTCTTGATGGTGCAGACCGCGATGTCGACCAGCTCCTCCGCCGTGGGGTTGGGGTTGACCCCACAGTCGGCGTAGAACAACACCGGCTCGCCATTCGGCGCGGGGGTGGGCAGGTCCATGATGAAGAAGCTGCTGGCGATCTTGATACCCTTGGCGGTGCCCAGGCAGGTGAAGGCGGCGCGCAGCATGTCGGGGGTGGAGGCGAGCGAGCCAGCGACCATCCCTTGCACCAGCCCGGTGTTGAGCATGAGGTTACCGAAGTTTAGACGGTTCTGGATCGCCTTCCGGGCATCCTCCGGGGTGGCGCCCTTGGCCTTGCGCCGTTCGTAGAAGACCGTGGCCAAGCGGTCCGCCATCTCGGCTGGAGCCGCGAGCCAGTTGAGGATTTCGACCTCCAGTCCGCAGAGGCAGACCCCCGCCTTGGCCTGGGATGTCTTCGCCTCGTCTGGCGTGGCCAGCACGACGACCTTACGGGCGATGCCTGCCCGGGCGATCTGCGCCGCCGCGTCCATGACGCGCGGGTCGTTGCCCTCCGGCAGCACCACCGTGAGTCCGGCCGCCTTCGCTTTGGGGATCAGGGTGTCCAAGAGCGCCATGGGAGTATCCTTTTCGCCTCCGGGCGGGCCTCGATGCGGGGTCTCGCCCATACCTTGAACAGACACGGCCAACGAGGCCGCGGTCCGCTATCGCCCCGGTATTCGACCTGCGTCGGGCAACCCTACGGCTTCGGCCCTGACGCCTCCAGCACCTGCCGCGCCTCGATCGCAATCATCAGCTCTTCGTTGGTCGGCATGACGACCGCTTTCATCGTGCTCTCCGGCGTACTGATGACCGCGGCCTTGCCCATGACCGTGTTGGCGCTTGTCTCCAGGAAACAGCCCAGCACTCCGAGCCGGTTGACGAGGGCTTCGCGCACCACCGTGCTGTTTTCGCCGATGCCGCCCGTCAGCACGATGGCATCAGCACCCTGCAGGACGACGAAGTAAGCGCCGATATATTCTGCCAGGCGGTGGGTGAAGCCATCGAAGGCCTGCTGTGCATGGGCATCGCCATGCTGTGCCGCGCTGATGACGTCGCGCATGTCGCTCTTGCCGTCGGCAAGTCCCGCCAGGCCGCTGCGCTTGTTCAGGAGGTTGTCCACCGCTTCGGGGCTCATGCCCAGGTGCTTGATCATATAGAGCACCACCCCGGCGTCGAGGTCGCCGCTGCGCGTGCCCATAACCAGGCCAGCCAGCGGGGTCATGCCCATGCTGGTGTCCAGCACCTTGCCACCCTGCACGGCCGCCACGCTGCCGCCGTTACCCAGGTGGCAGGTGATCAGGCGCGCGCTGGCCGGATCGAGCCCGAGGAACTCGCAGGTGGCAGCGTAAACGTACTTGTGCGAGGTGCCGTGGAAGCCGTACTTGCGGATGTGGTGTTGCTCGTAGAGCTCGCGCGGAATGGCGTACAGGTAGCTGGCCGGTGGCATGGTCTGGTGGAAGGCGGTGTCAAACACGGCCACGTTCGGGATGCCTGGAAAGACCTTCTCGCAGGCCTCAATGCCGACCAGGTTCGGCGGATTGTGCAGCGGCGCCAGGACCGCGCAAGCCCGGATGCTGGCCTTGACTTCATCGGTCACCACCGCCGGCACGGTGAACTTTTCACCGCCGTGGACCACGCGGTGTCCGATCGCCGTGATCTCGGTGAGCTCGCGCAGCACGCCGACCGCGGGGTCTACCAGCTTGGCGCACAGGGCCTTGAGCGCGTCGGCGTGGTCCTTGACCTCAACCTGGGCTTCCGCCTTGTCGGCCCCGGCCCGTTGGTAGATGAAGTTCGGATGCTTCAGGCCGATGCGTTCGATGTTGCCCTTGGCGAGCATGGTGCGCTCGCCATTTTCCATCCCGAACACGGTGAACTTCAGCGAGGAACTACCGGCATTGATAACGAGGACTTTCACAGCGTCGCTCCCTAGGTGCAGGGCCAGGCCTCCACGCCCTCCCGCGTTGACTCTCCGGGGCCTGCGTCCGCATCCTCACCAAGCCATACCTCTGGCGCTTTGTCGGGTAGTATAGATCATCTTCCTGCGGCTGCCTATCAGGTCAGGGAATTCCGGGCGCATGTCAGCTCCGTAGGTGGTGACTACTCAGGTCCTGGGGTTCAGGGTTCAGGGTTCAGGGTTCAGGGCCGCGGCCGGACATACAGGAACGAGACTTGCCGACGCACTTCCCATTCCGATCCGGCCGGGACGCG
>CAILKC010000434.1 GCA_903834675.1 uncultured Victivallales bacterium
ACTCAGGTGCAACTGCGTATCCTGCCCCAACGGGGCTGCGTACCCAAGCCCAGGGTTGGCCGCGGCGCCGGCCTACCCTGGGTGATCAAGGCAGCAAACCCCGTCTACCCCAACGGGGTTGGGTCAGGGTGCCAAGACGCAACCCCGTTGGGGTAGGAGACCATGACCCTATATGACCCAGGGTAGCGGCACCCTGGCCGCAACCCTGGGCTCTGAGCCACAGCCCCGTTGGGGCAGGGAAATGCATCTGAGTTGTAATCTGAGTAGTTACCACAGAATTGAGAATCGAATGGCCTTGAGCGGCTCAAGGTTGTAACCTAACAGCCTAACAGCCTGGTTCTCCGTGGGACGGGTGTGAAACCGGCTAAAGCCTCTACTACGTGCCTGGGGTGTCTCAGCTTTGACCCATGGCGATAGTTTTCAGGTTAGGGAAGTGGCTTCTCCATGAGCAGATCACGCCATCTGGGCTGGACTAGGCAAAGCGCGGCTCTTGCAGAACCCTCGGCTCGCGGGCGCCTTCGCGCCTGTGGCCGCTCGCCCTCCAGCGCGGTTCGCGAGGCGTTCGGGGGTTCTGCAAGAGCCTCAAGCGTAAACAGGCTGGTCTGTATGTTGGCGGTTGCGAGCCTGGGCGCTTGGGCGTCGACGACGATCACTCTCGGCACCTATGCGGTGGGGGTGGGGAACACGGTTGCGGTGCGTGTGTCGGTCACCTGCCCGGTGCTGAAGGAGCTGCAAGTATGGGTGGAGTGTGACCCTGCGGCGCTACAGATTGATCCGGGGTCGCTTTGGGTCAACCCAGCTCGCCTCTACAACGTGGATTACCCGGGTGAAGCGGTGGTGCCGGCCACGTTCATGGTGGCGACGCCCGGTTCGGGACTGGTGTCGTTCGGGCTGCAGAGATCGGAGCTGCCTGGAGATTCCGGCTGGCGGGTCCGGAGCTCGACCGGCGGCAGCGAGTCGGCTGTGTTTGGGTTCTCGGTACAGGGGTTGGCGCGGGGGACGCAGGCGCTGAGGTTCTACGCGGTTTTTCCACCCTATGCGCGTAACCTGGATCCTTTTTACCCCGCCGAAACGATAGCAGCGGTAGCAGGGTCGGTTTTGGTGTACCGGCCAGCGGGGCCGGTGGTGATCCATCCTGCGGGCGGTTCGTACAACCACGCCGTCGAGGTTGCGGTGAGTTCGGAGTATGCGGAGCGGGTGGTGTATACGCTGGATGGCAGCACCCCTGATGCCGGCAGTCAGGAGCTGCCCCTGGGCACGGCGCTTTACCTGGAGGGCGGGGATGGGCAAACGGTGCCGTTGCGGGTTTTGGCGTTTGGGGAGGCGGGATCGACGTCGGTGGGCGCGGCGACTTTTCTATTCGACCTGATCGTGCCGACGGTGAGCGTGACCCCGCAGGTCACGGCGGCGGGTAAGCCTACGCTGCGCGGCACGGTGTCCGAGGCTGGGGCGGCGGTTGAGGTCACGGTTTCCGGTGTGACGGCGGCGGCGGTCAACGACGGGATTGACGGCTGGTCTCTGGACCTCGGTACGGTTCTGGCGGAGGATCTGGCGGAAGGGGTTTACGACGTCAGCGTAACGGCTACGGATGCAGCGGGCAACCGCGGCAGCGACGGGACTTCGGGCGAGTTGACGGTGGACCGGACGGCACCACAGGGCGGTTTCACGGTTGGGGTCGGAAATCCGGCGTATGTGTCCAGTGTGGCGACGACCTTGACGGTGAGCGTGAGCGGCGCCGCGGACATGCGTTTCCGCAACTCCAATGGCGACTGGGGGGGGTGGATTGCGTCTGCGGCAGCGTCGGCGTGGTCTCTGGCGGAGAGCGATGGGGCGCAGACGGTACATGGCGAGTTTCGAGATCTGGCGGGAAATGTACTTGCGGCCACGGACACGGTGACGTTGGACACGGCCCAGCCGTTCTCCGCGGTGTCGAGCAGTGGCACGTACGGGCCGCTGAACTGGCCGGGCGAGATCAGTGGAACGGCCCTGGACACCCTGAGCGGAGTGCAGCGTGTTGGGGTGCGCTGCCAGCGTTCCGACAGTGGGCAGGAGTGGGACGGCACGGGGTGGGTGACGGGTGCGACCTGGGTCACCGCCGCGGGGGTCGCCTCCTGGAGTGTGGGCCTGCCGGTCTTACAGATGCCGGCGGCGGCGCAGCTCACGGTTTGGAGCCGCGCGCTGGATTGGGCCGGCAACGAGCAGAGTCCAGCCGCCGAGCGCTCCTTTGCGTACGACGCGGTGGCCCCGGAGGGCACGTTCACGGTAGGAGCGCCCGGGACGGGTGCGGTGAGGGTGCGTGAGGTCACGCTGCAGATTGCGGTTACGGGGGCGACGACGATGCGGTTTCGCAACGCCGGCAGCGGCTTCAGTGCCTGGGAGTCGATAGCGGCGCTGCGTCCCGGGTGGGTATTGACCGAGGGTGAAGGCGCCAAGACGGTTGACGGGCAGTTCCGGGACGCGGCGGCGAACCTTCTGGAAGTATCCGACGGGGTCCTGCTCGACAGTGTGTCGCCCACGACGGCCATCACGACGCGTGGCGGGTACGGGCCCTTGTCATGGTCCGGGGTAGTGGTGGGGGTGGCGACCGATGGCAGTTCGGGCAGTGGGGTTGTCCTGGTGCAGGCGACGATTGGCAGGTTGCCCGTGGGCGAGGGCGATCCCGAGTATTGGGATGGGTCGGACTGGGTGGCGGCGGAGTCGTGGCGGGTGGCGGTACTGGCTGGTGAAGCCTGGAGCGTACCCCTGTCTGTGGATGTGCTCAGTGCCGGCGGCGATGGGCGTGGGTACAGGATCCGTGCCAAGGCTACGGATGTGGCGGGGAATGCTGCCAGTACGCCGGTGGAGTCTGACTTCGTGTTTGATTCGCGGCTTCCCGCCGGCGGCTTCACGATTGGCTTCGGTGACCCTCTCTATGTGAACTCCACCACTGTGACGCTGTATTGCTCGGTGGTGGCGGTTCCGGCGGAGAACCCTCTCGAGATGCGTTTTCGCAACGAGGGGGAGGCGTCCTTCCCGTCGGTGTGGGTGCCGTACGCGCCGACGGTGGTGGGCCATCTTCTGACGGCGGGCGGGGGTGGGTCGAGGACGGTTTACGCTGAGTTCAAGGACACGGTTACCCACAACCTTCTCGCCACCAGCGACTCGGTGGTGCTGGATGTTGACCCGCCGACCTCGGGGATGAGTCTTCCTGTCACCTTTGGTCCCGGTACGTGGCCGGGGGCGATCTCGGGATTGGCGGCGGACACGGGGGCCGCCGGGGTCGCCCGCATTGACCTCTCGATCCAGCGTCCGGGCGGGAGGTTCTGGAATGGCACGGAGTGGCAGTTGGGGGAATGCCGTTTGCCGGTGGCGGTGAGCGGCGGGGTTTGGAGCCAGCCCGTGGCGGTGGCCATTTTCACCGACGGCACGACGTACTCGGTGAGCAGCCGTGCCATCGACCGGGCGGGCAACGTACAGACTGACGCGACCACCGTACTGATCAAGTATGACAGTTCCGCGCCGACGGGGGGCTTCTCGATCGGTGCGGACAATCCGCTGGTGACCAACCGCCGTGAGGTGACGCTGGCCGTTACCGTGCTGGACGCCAGCGAGATGTCCTTCAGCAACGCTGGCGGGGCCTGGACGCCGTGGGAGGCGATCGCCGAGAGTCGGTCCTGGACGCTGGCGGGGGGGGAAGGCGGCAAGAGCGTGACGGGGCGTTTTCGCGACGAGGTTGGCAACACCTATGAGACCTCCGACGCGATCCTCTACGACGCCACGCCGCCGTCATCTGTCCTGACCTTGCTGAGTGCGTATGGGCCGGTTTCCTGGTCGGGGCACATAGCGGGGACGGGCGCCGACGCACTGAGCGGTCTGAGCCGGGTCGAGGTTGCGGTGCAGCGTGTTTCGGACGGGCGGTATTGGAGCGGCTTGAGTTGGGGGGTTGCGGAGGTGTGGAACACGGCTGCGGGCAGCACGTCGTGGGAGTTGGCGCTGTCCAGCAGCCAACTGCTCAGCGGCTCCACCTACGCGGTTTGGTGTCGGGCGCTGGACCAGGCTGGGAACGTGCAGTCTCCCGCCGTTACCGGGAGTTTTCTCTACGATGCCGGACTGCCGCTATCGACGGTGAGTACGCCGGCGCTGGTGGGAGCGCTGTCCTGGCCGGGGTGGGTCGAAGGGACCGCGGCGGACGTTCTGACGGGCGTGGCCTCCGTGTCTGTGCGCTTGCGCCGCGTTCTGGCCGGTGAGGTCAGTTACTGGAATGGGAGTGGCTGGGAGGACAACGACGCCCTGTGGATCAGTGCCAGCGGCACGCAGAACTGGCGTCTGGCGGTGCCGTTGGCCAGCCTGACGCAGGGCGCGAGTTACCGGGCGGAGAGCCGGGCGGTTGACTTGGTAGAAAATATGCAGTCGGTGTTTGGCACTCGCCCGTTCGTGTACGACGGGGTACCGCCGGCGGTTCCGACGCTCACCGGCGTCACGCTGGACTCTGGTGTGGCGGGCGATCTGATCACCTATGATCGCACCCTCGTTTTCGCGGGCCAGGCCGAAGTTGGAGCGAGCGTCGACGTTCGGCTTGACGGGGTCATCATCGGGAGCGTTTTGACCGGCGTCGGCGGCGCCTGGACCTTGGACCACACCGGCACCGCACTGGCGCTGGGGGCGCATGGGATAGAACTGGCGGCTGTCGACGCGGCCGGCAATCGCAGCGTCTGGTCGGCCTCACGGGCACTGCTGATCGATACGACGGCGCCGGTGCTGAGCTGCGGTTTGGCGTCCGGGGCGCGGCTGAATGGCGCCGCGCTGATCACGTTTACGGCCGATGGGGGGGCGGGTCCGGTGGAGGCGTCGTTCGACCAGGTTCAGTGGACCGCGGTGTCGAGCGGTGTCAGTGCCGTGGGCGCGGTGGCGGGCTTTGATGCCTTGGCGCAGGGCGAGGTGGTGCTGTACCTGCGGGCCGCCGACGTGGCCGGGAATGTGGGCCGCACGCAGGTTGGGCTGGTGAAGGACACGGTGGGGCCGACGGGGTACGGCCTGTCGATCGACCAAGCGCGGATCAACGCGGCGAACCGGCAGGCTCTGAGCTTCACCCTGAGCGCCGCCGAGGTGGGGTCGGTGTGCGAGTACAGCATCGCCTCGGCGGGGCGCGCCGCGGTGTCGGGCAGCTTCAGCGTCTTGACGGCGA
>CAILKC010000435.1 GCA_903834675.1 uncultured Victivallales bacterium
CGCCCATGCCGTAGCCCGGGGGCAGGCCCTTCACCATCCCCGCGCACGCCAAGCTGCCGGTATCCTCACAGGGCTGTTTCAAGAAACTGGGCTGGGCGTCGCAACAACCCGTGGTCTGTCTGCCGTATCTGGTTGCGCGAGAACACACGCCGTCAGTCATGGCACAGGCGCCAAGCCAAAGCGGTGTCGCGGTCGCCGTCGGCGACCTTGCCACGCGCAGTCCACATGGCCGACGCGCGATATGGACTGCGTGCGGCAGAGGGCCGCGTCCGCGGCCCGTCGACGCCGCTTTCACGGCCGGCGGTACGACGGCGGTCGTTTCTTGAAACAGCCCTGGTATCCTCATGCCCGCCCTTGCACTTGCGGAAGCGCCACCTATCCTAGCGGCACAGCACCTCGCACACTTCATATTGAGGCACCTGGGTGATGATCGACCTACCCGCTCTTGACCGCGACACGCTCCGGACGCTGGCCCGGCGTGTTGCCGATGTCGCCGCACAGCCCCGGCAGCAGCAGAACGCCGAACGCTGGCGGCGCCACAACGATCTCGAGCGGGCCAGGCCCATGGTCCTGGCCTTCCCCGAAGGCGCTTGGCGCGAACTGCTCCCAGACCGCCAGCTGACCTGCACCCATCCCTGGGCCCGGGCGGTCGAAGGCGACCTGCGCCGCCGTCTCTACAGCGACGAGCACCTGCGCGACGACAACGTCATCGACGCGGTTATCGCCTGCCCGGTCGCCATCCGTTACCCGGCCCTCGGGCTCGAGGTTCGCCAGACTGCCAGCGCGCAGTCCACTGGCGCCTTCCACATCGAACAGACTCTGACCTGCGCCGCCGACATCGACCGCATCCTCATCGCGGAACCCGTGGTCGATTGGGCTGACACCGAGCCGCGCTTCGCCTTCATGCAGGAGCTCTTTGGTGACCTCCTTACCATCGAGAAACGCGGCCGTTGCAGCGGTGGCATTGCGCCGGTCGATACCTACTCTCGCTTGCGCGGCCTCGATGCCTTCTTCCTCGATTTCCTTGATGAGCCCGAGTTTGCCCACCGCGCCATCGAACGCCTGACCCAACGCGAGATCGTCATCATGCAGTCGCTCGAACGTCAGGGCGCCCTCTCCCTCGGCAACCGCAACCACTACGCTGGCAGCGGCGGCACCGGCTACACCCGGCAACTCCCGCAACCTGACTTCGACGGCGCCCACGTCCGAACCCGCGACCTGTGGGGCTTCGCCACGGCACAGATCTTCAGCGAGGTCTCCCCGGCTATGCACGAGGACTTCGCCCTGCGCCACGAACGCGAGTACCTCCAGCTCTTCGGCCTCAACTGCTACGGCTGCTGCGAACCCCTGCATCGCAAGCTCGACGCCGTCTTCCGCCAAGTGCCTCGCCTGCGCCGACTCTCGATCTCGGCCTGGGCCGATGTCGCTGCCTGTGCCGCCGGCATCGGCCAGCGCTGCATCTTCTCGTGGAAGCCGAATCCTGCTCTTCTGGCCGGCAACTCATGGAACCCGGCGGAGGTGCGGGAGGGATTGCGCGAGGTCTGCCGCCAGACCCGCGCCAACGTCGTGGAGATGATCATGAAGGATACGCACACGGTGCGCGACGACCCGCGCCGCCTGTGGGACTGGGTGCGTATCGCCCGCGAGGTCGCCGAAGAGTTCGCCTGAGCCGGCGGCGTGTTCTGATAGGGGTAGGGAGCCGCCGCGGCTCGCGGCCAGTGCCGACCCGACGGTCGGCAGTCCCGGGGGCGGTCAGGGGGAATTGGAGCGCCCTACATTCTTGTGCCCCGCCACTTGGCCCAGCGCTGGCGCCAGTGTTTCTGCTTGATGAAACGGCCGTAGATGCGCTTGCGGAGGAAGCGGCCGAGGCGCAAGTGCCAGGGGATGTCTTCGAGCCGTTGGCGTTCTGTGTCCGTGAGCAGCTCGGGGTAGTAGGACGCGATGATCTTGGCGGTGGCAAGGTAGTCGATCGTGACCATGACCGCGACAATACGCCGTCGCAGAGGGGCCAGCAGCCCCTCTGCGGCGACCGCGGTAGCAAAGTCGATGAGATACGGCGTGTCGTCAGGCCCCTGCATGATGTTGAGCCGCCGCAGGTCGCCATGACCGACCCCACGCGCATGCATGGCGGCGACCAGGTCGCGGAGACGTACGAAGAACGGCTTAGGCGGGTAGTCGGCCGGCGCCAGTTCGCGGCGGTTACGGAGAGGACCAGCGCCCTGAACGTACTCGAGGAGGAAGGAATCCTTGCCGACCCTCCCCCAGGCCGCAGGGATTCCTGGGATGCCGCTCAGGCGTCGCAGGATGCTGTACTCATGGGCCAGCGTCCAGCGGGAGAAGCAGAGGCGCACCAGCCAAGGCCGGCGGTGGAAGGTCTTCAGCACCACGGGAGCGCCAGCGCCCTCCAGAAGATAGATGTCGGCGTTGGCCACGGAGCCAGCCGCGTGCAGGAGCCGACCGCGACGAAGGAGCTCATCCTCGGACAGGGCGAGGAAGCACTCCGGGGAGTCGCAGGGCTGCGCAGGCACTGAATCGCTGCGCTTCAGGTTGTCGGAACGGTCATGAACCATCACATTACCATGGTTATTTTCAGGCTGAAAACAAGTCATAAATGATCCAGTTCCAATCAGTACGCAAGTCATTCGGCACGCAGGATGTCCTGGTCTCCGCCACCTTCGCGGTGCATCCGGGCGAGCGGGTCGGCATCGTCGGCGCCAACGGGGCGGGGAAGAGCACGATCTTCGAGTTGATCTGCCACCACATGGAGCCTGAGCGCGGGGAGGTGTCGGTTCCGTCGTCGCAGTCGATCGGTTACGTTCGCCAGCAGCTCAACGCTCACTTGCAAGAAGACAGCCTGATCGACTACGTCGAGAACGCGGTGCCGGCCCTGCGCCAGATGCAGTCCGACATCCACGCGGTTGAGGCGGGCTTGGCGGCGGCTGGCGGGGCGGAACGGGAGCGGCTGCTGTGGCGGCTGGGGGAATTGCAGACCGAGTTCGAGCATGGGGGTGGCTACACTCTGCTCAGCCGGGCGGAGGCCACCCTGAGCGGTCTGGGGTTTGAGGTGCGGGGCTTCGGGAGGCCGTTCCGCTCCTTCAGCGGCGGCTGGCAGATCCGGGCCGAGCTGGCCCGCGTGCTGGTGGCGCGTCCCGATATCCTGCTGCTCGACGAGCCCACCAACTACCTGGATGTACCCGCCGTCGAGTGGCTGCGCGAGTTCCTCAAGAACTTCAGCGGCACGCTGCTGCTCATCGCCCATGACCGTTACCTGCTGAACTCTCTGACCGAGACGACCCTGGAGGTCATGGGTGGCCGGGTCACACGCTACAACGGCAACTACCGGCAGTACATGCTGGAACGCGAGGCCCGCCACGACCATCTGCTTGCCGCGAAGAAGAATCAAGACCGGAAGCGCGAGCAACTGGAGCGCTTTGTGGAGCGCTTTCGCAGCAAAGCGACGAAGGCAGCACAGGCGCAGAGCCGGATGAAGATGTTGGAGAAGCTCGAGGAGGTCGAGGCGCCGCCCCCGGTGATGAAGACGATGAAGATACGGCTGCCGCCGCCGCCGCACTGTGGGACGGAGGTGCTGCGTCTGGATGGGGCCGGATTCAGTTACGACGGCACACGCTGGATCTTCCGTGATCTCGACCTGCGCATCGAGCGCGGTGAGAAGGTCGCCGTGGTGGGGCTGAACGGCCTGGGCAAGACGACGCTGCTTCGGCACCTGGCGGGAAGGCTCGAACTGAGCGCCGGGCGGCGGGTTCTCGGACACCACGTCGAGATCGGCTATCAGTCTCAGGACTACGTCGAGGTGATGAATCCCGCCAAGACGGTGTACGCGACGGCGCGTGAATCCGCCATAGGCCGCTCCGATGGGGACGTCCGCGATCTGCTGGGTGGATTTGGCTTCAGCGGCGACGCCATCGACAAGCCGGTGGCGGTCTTGAGTGGTGGCGAGAAGGTCCGACTCGCCCTGGCCAGACTGCTGCTGCAGCCCCTCAATCTCCTGCTTCTGGATGAGCCCACGACGCACTTGGATGTGCATGCCCGAGAGGCCCTGGAAGATGCCTTGCGGGACTACCCGGGAACCATCTGCCTGGTCAGCCATGACATCGAGTTCATCCGGCACCTGGCCGGAACCATCTACGCGATCACCCCAGATGGCGTGCGCAAGTACTACGGCAACTATGACTACTTCCGGGAAAAGTCCGCCCAGGAGGCCGCGCCGCAACCCGGGAGCGCCAGCGCCGCGCCGACGGCGGGGGTGCCGGCGGCCGACGACCGGCGGACCCAGCGCCGCGAGGAGGCCAGGTCGCGACAGGAGTTCGCCCGCTTGCGGCGCCCCTGCGAAGAGCGCATCCAGCGCGCCGAGACGTCGGTGGCGTGCCTCGAACAGGAACGCTCGGCCCTGCATGTGGCGCTGCTGGCAGCCCGCCCCGGTGCCGATTTCGCGGGACTCAACCGCCGTTTGACCCAGATCGACACCGAACTGGCAGCGACCCTGGCGGACTGGGAAGCCGCATCGCTGCAGATCGAGAATCTGCGGCGCCAGTGCGGGGTGGAATAGCCTAACGCCGCCGCGTGCGCCTCTGACCCCAGCTCCACGGGCTGTAGCGCTTGGCGTCTCTGCAACCCGGCCGCGGCAGGCGGCAGGCCCCCCGCGCTCCAACACCGCCCCCTGTTCCTGAGGCCAGGCGCCGCCGCCCCTACTCCACCGCTGCAGGGGTCGGGCGTGGCTGCCCTTCCGGGGGTTCTGACCAAGCGAGCGACAGGCCCAGGGGCAGGCGATCTCCTACGAGTTCGGTGGTGACCTCGGCGCTCGCCTCGGCGCTGCTGGTGAGTAGCGCGGTCCACGCCTCAGGAGCCTTTGCGTCCCGCAGCAGCGCCAGCGCCGCGGCGCGGTCTTCGTCAGGCAGCTCGAGGTCACGGATACCGCAGAGCCTGGCTACATTGGCCACCGCGAAGAGCCCCGCGGGTGGGCAATGATCGGCCTCGCAGCGTTGCCTGAGCCGGGCCAGTAGAGCAGCCACGGTACGGGCGGGAATGACCCCGTCGGCGGGACCGTGGAAGAGCCGCCGGGCTCCGAGCCGCGCCAGGACCCAGTAATGGACATCCTCCAGCCGGGAGGGCGTAAGCAGCAGCGCCTCCAGAACCTGCGTCTTAACCCGCACGTCAAGACGCTCCAAGGAGCCCAGGCAGCGCCACTTCTCGAGGTGGTCATGGCCGGCGGCCTTACGGCCTGAAGGCAATCGTTCGGTGGCTTTGGGGACCAAGGCACTGACCAGGCCACCGCCGATCTGTTGCTGCTGTCCCAGTTTGAGGCCGGCGGCGAGGCGACGCCACAGCACCCACCACTCGGCCGCGACCTGTGGCTGCGCCGCCAGCGCTCCCCGGTGCCAGAGCTTCCAGGTTTGGCTGACGCGCCAGTCGTCCCCAGGCGCCCCAAATCCAGGCCGCAGGCAGAAGCCGGTGAGATTCAGCCAGCGCGCTTCATGGCGGGCGGAATGGGCGCGGCTCTCGGCCAGGTTCAGGAGAGAATCCACGAAGCGGCGTAAGATGGTGACACTCCAGTCGTCGCGGGGCAAAGCCAGCGCCTCTTCCATACGGCGCAGCACGCGGGTGGGGTCGCCTTGCGGGCCAAAGGCTTCCTGGAGCAGGCGCTCGGCGGCCTGTACGGCGGCTTCGTCCACGGTCAGACAGACGACGGGATTCGGGCTTGCCGCCGCAGCCGGACCACGCAAGTCGAATACCAGCGGATAGCGATGCTCGCTGGTGCTGCTTTGGAGCCAGAGGTCCAGAGTGCCCACCTCGTTCAGCACGGCGGCGACGCTCACGGGGAGCGCGTCCTGGTTGCCGCGACCATAGCGCAACGCGGTATGGAGCGGGAGTAGTGGCATAAGGTCCTCAGACGCTTTGAGGACCTCCCCGGGCCGGTCACCAAGGCGGGTGGCACTGCACGCCAGCGGAAAACGGACCGGCTGATTGGTGCGCACCAGAAAGCGCTGTTCGGCGAGGTGCTGCACGACGCCCTCATCGACATCACGGGGAAGGACGCAGAGCCAGCCGGGTTCGTTCGCGCGCTCGACCTGCATGTAGTAGGCGCGGGCCAGTCCACCCCGCACTCGCACACCCTCCCCGCGCCGCACGAGTCCATAGTAGGCCGCGCCGCGGGAGACGGCCAGATTGAGGTCGACGGCTTCCATCTCGGGCACCGGTGGCCCCCCGCCCCACTGCCCCACTACGGCACAGACCCGCTGCCGGATCTGCGGCGGGAGCAGAGCGCCACCGTTGAACAGGATAGCGGATGGAATCAGCGGGCCGCCGACAGGCGCCCCAGCCAGAGGCGCCGCATCCCGGAGAAACTGCAAAAGATGCCGGGTCACGGCGGCATCCGGGGCGTAGGGAAGGCCCATCTCCTGGATGCCGCGGCGGCGTTCGGGCGGCGGGCTGTCGCCGGACACCTCGGGGAAGAAGCCGTCAAGGACAAGCTGTTCGACCTCCGCGCGGCTGAAGCGGTGGGTACGGGTGCCGGCTACGACGGAACTGCCGGGGCCGCTGACCGCGATGTCATGGGTAAAGGGTCCACCCGTAGTGAGCAGGGCTTCTTTGGCTCGCCGGCACATCTGGCAGAGCATGAACCACTGGCGGGTCGGCAGGCGCGTGTTCCAGGCTTTTTCGGCCAGGCGGGCGAGGGTCATGTCGATGTTGTCACCTCCCAGCAGCAGGTGATCGCCGACGGCCGTGCGGCGCAGGGTAGGGCCAGCGTCGATGGAGATGAGCGAGAAGTCCGTCGTGCCCCCGCCCACATCGACAACCAGCACGGTTTCGCCCGGTTTGAGCCGTTCCTGCCAGGAGTTCTCGTGCTTGGCCAGCCAGGCGTAGAAGGCGGCCAGGGGCTCCTCGATCAGGGTCAGGTGTTCCATTCCGGCGCGTCGTGCGGCTTCCACGGTCAGTTGGCGGGCGACCTCGTCGAACGAGGCGGGCACGGTAAGGATCACGTGCTGTTCGGCAAGGGTAGTCGGCGTGCCCTGGCGGTCCCGCATCTGGCCGAAACTGTGATCCCAGGCGCGGCGGATGTGATCGAGGTAGCGGAACGAAACATCCACCGGCGACAGCTTCTCATCGCCCAGGTCACTGCCCCAGGGCAGGATGCCGCGGGTACGGTCGACCCCGGCGTGCGCCAGCCAGGACTTGGCAGAACTGACCAGGCGTTCGGGGACGGCGGTGCCCTGATCCCGCGCAAAGACGCCGACGGCCAGCCGCGGATTCGGTTCCCAAGGCAACGCCAGGGCGCCAGGGGGGAGCTCCGGTCCGGCGGCGAGGTAACAGAATGAGGGCAGGAGCACGGCCGTTCCCACTTCGCCCGCGGCGACGAGCTGCGGTACAGAAAACTCCCGGATAACAGAATCGCCTTCGGTGTCGACATAGCAGACCACGGTGTTGGTGGTTCCCAAGTCGATACCCACAAGGAAACGACTTACGTGATCTCTGGGTGCGGCGCTGGTGCTGTGGTTCATCCTGGCTAATGTAGTGCCGGCGAGCGTACGCGACCATCCGCCGCCGGGTCTGGAGCGCAAGTCAGCTCTGTAGGTGGCAACTACTCAGAATCTGTAAAAAATCAGGGTCGGGGGCGGAATCGGTATCGGAGTCGTACCTGGAGGAACCAGGTAAAGTGGTTTGTGGACGGCGGCGCGGGCATTTTTTCGACCTGTGCAATAAGAGAGTCCGTCTGAAGCGCTGAAGGCGCGCTGCCATACCAGCCCAGGGCAACGCCCTGGGAATAGGATGGTTATGGGTTTGAGCCCTGTAGGGGCGAGCCATCTACCCTACCTTCGCACCGAGGTCGCATGGTCCGCCC
>CAILKC010000436.1 GCA_903834675.1 uncultured Victivallales bacterium
GGCGTCTCCTTGCCGCGAACGCAGCGAGCGAAGTGGTGCATCTCCTGCGGGAAACCGTAGTTCCAGAGCTCCTCGAACACCGGATAGGTCCAGCCCTTGGTAGTGGGCGCCTTCTCGACCGCGTAACCGTAGCCAGGCTCGCTGTAGGTGGGCAGCGCGTTGCCCATGTGGAGATCGGCGTAGGTGACCCCGCCCTCGCCATGGATCTCGATGCGGTCCTGCATGCCACCGCGGCGGGCCCAGCTATCTTCGATCAGGCCCACCGCCCCGCCCTCGAACTCCAGGATGCAGATGGCGTCGTCGTCGCCGAGAGTCTTGTCTGCATGGACATGGGTGGCAAGCTGGCAGTAGACGCTCTTGACCGCCGGACGGCCGAGGAACCAGGAACAGAATGCGATGCCGTGGCAGCCCATATCCATCATCACGCCGCCGCCAGACTTGCTCACGTCCCAGAACCACTCCGCATGCGGCCCGAAATGCTTCTCGCTCTGCTTGACCAGGTACACCTTGCCGAACGCACCCTGATCAGCCATCTGCTTGGCCCGCACATATTTCGGCGTGAAAAACAGCTCTTCGGCGTAGAGCAACAGGACCCCCTGCCGACGGCAGGTCTCGAGCATCAGATCCGCTTCCTCCAGGGTCATGCAGAGCGGCTTCTCGCAGACCACGTGCTTGCCGGCGTTGGCAATGTCCAGCGTCATCTGGCAGTGCAGCGCGTTGGGCGCGGCGATGGTCACCATCTCGAGGTCGCGCTCGGCCAGCATCTCGCGGTAATCGGTGAACACTCGCGGGATGCCAAAGCGCTTGGCAAAGGCCGCGGCGTGGCCGGGCGTGGGTGAGGCGACCGCCACCACCTCCGCCTCGTCAGGCATGATGCGGAACGACTCGGCATGGATTTCGGCCTCGAACTGAGAGCCGATGATTCCGACTTTCACACGCTTGGTACTGGCCATCGCCACCGCCCTCCAACCGCGAGGCGCCGAGCGCTGACGACTACTTGCCGCTGGCGCCCGTGAGTTCCATGCTCATCTTCGTGGTCATCGCCTGGCCCTCCATGGTCATGGTGCCCTCGGATTCCATGCGCACCAGGCCATTCACCGGCACGTCCTTGCACATCCACACCTTGGCGGTGTTCTCGACAGCCTGGGGCTTGGTGGCCACCACTTTCGTCTTGGTCCAGTGACAGGCGTAGGACTTGCCGCCCACGCTGATGGTTTCGTTGCCCTCGCCAAGCTGCGTCACCTTGGCGTCGGCCAGACCCTGGGTACTGGGCTCGTAGGGCTGGTCAAGCGGGATCTTGACATCCTGGCCAGGCATCTTCTGGCCCATCATGGTCGTCTCCATCCGCAGGGTCACCGCCGTGGCATCCTTGGCCACCACGGACTGCTTCATCTGCATTTCCATCTTCTGGCCCATGGCCTCGGTGCGCATGGCATACTCGATCCAGTCCCCCACCTTGGCGTTCTTCAGGGGGTTCTCATCGGCGGCGCGTAGCCCCGGGAGACACAGCGCACCGAGAACGACGGCCACAGCGATCCGCATCGTGAGCTTCATGATCGATCCCTTTCCTGCACGGTTTGGCAACACACACCGACCACTCCGCCACTGTACCGTCCGCCGCGCCCGGGCGCCAGCGGCCTGAGCGCCAGCTCAGGTCGGGCCGCGAGGCCACCGGGCCTCGTCAGGCGACGGGCGCGGACTCGGGTGCTATCTTCTCAGGTGAAAGCCAGTCCGGGGTGGCGGGCGGCCGCCCGGCCTGGCTGGCACTCGACGCCGTAAGGGGACTCCAGCAGGAGGTGGATCATGCGTAGGTTCCTCGCGGGTATTCTGTCTCTCGCCGTGGGATCGGCGGCGTTCGCCGCGGGCGAGATCACCATCAACAAGGGCGATTATCGCGTAGCCCTGACCGCCAACGGCGTCGAGGCGAGCTGGCGCGGCACGCGCTTTCTCTGTGCCAGCCACCTCAACCTCAATAAGCCCGGCTGGTCCGGCCTCTGGTACGGCGGGCGCAACCTGCCAACCAGCGCCACGGCGAAGGTGACGGTGAGCCCCGACCGGATCACGGTCACCGACACCGCCCCGGAGATCGCGGCCGAGATCGTGCAGGAGTTCCGTTTGGACGAGGCGGGACTGCTGGCGTCGGTGACCGTGAAGATCGGCAAGGACATCCCGGCGAGCCCGGTGGAGTACACCGCCGGCATCCTCGCCTCGGAGCTCTTTGCCGGCGGACGCCTGCGCCCCCGCGGCCTCCTCGGCGCTGGCGACTGGGAGACGCTGCCGGCGGCGAAGCCTACGGAAACCGAGCCGGGCACACTCATGCTGCGTACCGGCGTCACGGGCCTGGACTTGGCCGGTGGCGGACTGGCGGTCAGCGTGGAACCGGAGCAGGGACAGTCGTTCAATCTCTTCGATATGCGTTCCCGCGATTACCCGGTGGCGGAGCGGCATTACTGGGTGTTGTACCAGTGGGAGGCACGTCGGGGCGAGTTCAACCTCAGCACCCGGTTCAGCGCCCGGCCGGAGCCGGCGCTCGCCGGCCAACAGGAGGGCGGTAAGGTGGTCATCACGGACGCGGAAAAGCAGGTTCCGGTCACGGGCATCGTCGTGGCGGCGGATGCGACCCCGCTTGAACTGGCGGCGGCACGGGAGCTGCAACTGTATCTGGGGAAACTCGGGGCGGGGCCGATCCCGCTCAGCGAGGGCGGCCTGCCGGGCCAAGCCCAGCCTGGCGCTATCTTCGTGGGGCGCTGCAAGGTGCTCCAAGGCCGGGAAGAACTGGACCCGGACCGCGACTTCGAGGCCCTCGGACCCGATGGCTTCGTCCTGCGCGTCAAGGGCCCGAATGTGCTGGCCGCCGGTAAGAACGAACGCGGCACGACCTATGCCGTGTACCGGCTTCTGGAGCGCCTGGGCTGTCACTTCTACGCCCGGGAACTCGAGGTGATCCCGACCCTGTCGCCGGTCGTCATCGCGGGGCCGTTTGAGGTCAAGGATAGTGCTGCCTTCGAGTGGCGGGCCATGTCCGGGACCCTCGCCCCGATGAAGTGCTCCCTCTCGCCCGGCGAGTGGGAGGCGAACGTGGCCGGCGTCGATGTCCCCAAGATGATGGCCTGGCCCAAGGGCGGCTTCTGGCATCATACCATGGGCTTTCTGCTGCCGGCCAAGCCGCTGGCCGAAGCGCATCCCGACTACCTGGCACAACTGGGCGGCCAGCGCAAGGTAGTGACGCCGGCGGTGCAGCAGTTCTGCCTCTCGAACCCCGGCCTGCTCAAGGCCATGACCGAGGCCGTGCTGGCCTGGATCGCCAGCGATCCGAACAAGCTCTACTACCCGGTCCACTACGGCGATGTGGCCGGGTTCTGCGAGTGCGACCCCTGCAAGGCCATGTATGCCGCGCAGGGCAGCATCACCGACACGGTCATCTGGTTCGACAACCAGATCGCCAAGGTCGTCGCCGAGAAGTACCCCGGTAAGTTCGTCACCATCCTGGCCTACCACAGCACCCGCGTGGCCCCGAAGACCATCCGGCCGGAACCGAATCTGCTGATCATCTTCTGCGCCATCGTCGAGTGTCAGGCCCGGCCCTGGACTGCGCCCATCAACCTGAAGCGTAATGTCTGCCGGGACCTGGAGGATTGGGCCCGCCTGCACCCGCTCGGGGCCCAGGGCCTCATGTCGTTCGACTACCCGACCACCTACCACTACGCCGGCTTTGCCTACCCGGCCCTGTACGCCTACGCGGAGAACCTGCGCTACTACCACAAGGTCGGCCTCCGCGGCGCCTACGTCTGCGGTCTCGGCAGTTGGAAGCACCTCGAACACCTCTACTCCTACGTTATGCCGCGCCTGTTGTGGAACCCGGAGCAGGACCTCGGCGGGCTGATTGACGAATTCTGCCAAGCCTGGTACGGCCCAGCGGCCAAGCCCATGCGGGAGTACATCGAGATGCTGCACCGTGGCGCCCTGGAGTCGCAGAGCGAGGGCGTTATGGATTGCCATGCCGGACCCGGCCAGAAGTTCTTCCGAGAGCTCTATACCCCCGAGTTCTGCGAGCGTGCCTATGCGCTATTCCAGCAGGCGGAGGCCCTGGCCGGCGACGAGATGATCCGCAACCGCATCGCCAAAGAGAAATGGGGAATGCTGGTTCCGGACCTGCTCCTGCACGGCAGCAACCGCGGCGAGATCGTGCCGGCCCCGGGCGAGGTGGGATACGAAGCCCACGCCGCCACCCTGGACCAGTACCGCAAGGTCGGCGAACTGCTCCGCATCAACCGCCGGTTCAGCCGCCCCTGGGACGTCAACCGCACCCAGTGGAACCGCTTCTCGCTGTCGGCGCTGACCGGCGTCGAGCCCGACCGGGAGCCGTGGTGGAACAGCCCACTCCTGCAAGCGCTGATGACCGATCCGGCGGCCGCCTTCGCCACCACGCAGAACGCGGAACGCGACCGCCTGCGGGACTTGGTTACCCTCGAGAACGCCGCGCTGAAGGTGGTCCTCGTGCCCCAGATCGGCGGACGCATCTGGCGGCTCTACCACAAGGGCCGGCAACAAGACCTGCTGTGGCGCGGCACGATTCCATCCTATGCCCTGGCCAAAGGCCTCGATGCGACCGCCTACACGAACCTCGGGGGTTACGAGGAGTACGCCGGTGAGAAGTTCGCCTCGCCCGCCTGGGCCGAACGCTACCAGAGCCAGCTGTCGCCGGACGGCCGCAGTGTTACCCTCACCGCGACCCTCCCCGGCGGGGTGAAGTTGACCCGGACCGTGACCCTCGCCCCGGCCGCCGCGGAACTCACCGTGGACTCGCGCCTGGAGAATGGCTCAGGCCAGCAACTCAGCGGGGCGATGCTGCGGGCCCACCCGCAGTTTGCCGCCAAGGCGGCCGCCAAACCCGAACTGCGGAGCCGCGCTGCCGACGGCGCCTGGCGCCCTGTCCCCTATCCGGTCGGCGAGACCTTCCTGACCGGCCAGCAACGACCCGCCGGCGCCTGGGCCATCCGCCTGCCTGCGGCACAACTGCTGGTGACCAATGAGTTCGACCCCGCTCAGGTGGGCACCTGCCTATTCTACAGCGGCCCGGACTTCCTCAACCTGGAACTGTTCACCCCGAAACAGGACCTGGCCCCAGGCGCGAGCCTGTCCCTGAAGCATCGCTACCTCATCAGCGACGACAAGTGAGGGCGTCGGCGCGGGCCCTGGTGGGCGAAGCTCTGGAGGGCGAAGCTCCACGGGGGCGCACGCCTCGCTGAGCCGTGGCCGCCTGCCGCGATGCGGGTCTGCCCCCCGGCTCCGCTACCGACCGCGTTTCGGCTCCGGTGGCTCGAGCGGCTCGAAGGTCGTGCGTCGGCGCTGCAACTCTTCGTGCTCCACCTCGACCGCGTCCCGGTAGAGCTGCTCCTGGCTGCCGATCGCGGCGGCCGACACCGGCTGCCGCAGTCGGTACAGCCCGTCGGCAAGGATCTCCCTGCCTTTCACGGAATCCGCGCAACACACCTCGAGCAGCCGAATTAGGCGCCGACGCAGTTCCGGGGCGATCACCGGGACCAACAGCTCGACCCGGCGGTCCAGGTTGCGAGGCATCCAGTCGGCGCTGGAGATGAACACCAGGTCCTCGCCGCCGTGGGCAAAGTAGAAAACGCGGCTGTGCTCGAGAAAACGGTCGACGATGCTGACCACCGTGATGTTCTCACTCAGCCCCTTCACCCCCGGTCGCAGGCAACAGATGCCGCGCACGTTGAGGCGAATCGTGACCCCGGCTTTCGAGGCCTCGTAGAGGGCGTCGATCACCTGCGTGTCCACCAGCGAGTTCAGCTTCGCCAAAATCAGGGCTCGCTGGCCCTGGCGGCAACGTGCGGTCTCGGCCCGGATCAGTTCGAGCAGACGTTTGCGCAGGCCCGACGGCGCCATGGCCAACGCCTGCAGATTCTGCTCCACCGAGTACCCGGTGACCGCGTTGAAGAAGGCCGTGGCGTCGCGTCCAAGGACCTCATTGCAGGTCAGCAGGCTGACATCGGCATACAGCCGCGCCGTGGATTCGTTGTAGTTACCCGTACCAAAATGCAGGTAGCGCGCGATCCCGGTGGGTTCCCGGCGCACGATCAGGCAGATCTTGGCGTGCGTCTTCAGGCCGCGCACGCCGTGGATGACCTGCACTCCGTCTTCCTCCAACTGTATGGCCCAACGGATGTTCCGTGCTTCGTCAAAGCGCGCCCGCAGCTCCACCATGGCGGTCACGTACTTGCCGTTCAGGGCCGCCCGGCTGAGCGCCTGCACGATGCGGCTCTCCCGGCTGGTGCGGTACAGTGTCATCTTGATGGAGAGCACCGCGGGATCGTCCGCCGCCTCTTCCACCAGGCGCACCACCGGATCGTAGCTTTCGAAAGGATGGAGCAGCAGCAGATCCCGCTGGGCGATCTGCTCGATCATGCTGCGGGTCGGGTCGATCGAGGGCGGATGGACGGGAGGCCAGGGCGCAAAGCGCAGCGAGTCGAAGCCTTTCGCGGCAGCCAGCGCGTGCAACAGCGTCAAATCCAACGGCCCGGGAACCTCGTACATATCCTGCCCGCTGATCTCAAGCTGGTGTAACAGATACTTGCGCACCAGCACCGACGCCCCAGCCTCAATCTCCAGCCGCACGCAACCACTCTTACGACGCTCGCGCAGCACGCGGTTCATGCCTACCATCAGATTGATGTCGCCATCTTCGTCCACCGCCCACTCGGCATTGCGAGCGATGCGGAAGGCCACACACTCTGCCACCGCCTCCCCGGCAAAGAGCCGCTCGCCAAACAGCCGCATCACGTCCTCTACCAGCATGAAGCGCAGGCCGGTGGCCGCCGGGATGAACACCACGCGATCCACCGCGTTGTCGATGGGCACCACCGCCAGACGGTGCCCTCGCCCCAGACCCGGATTGGGCCGCAGCCGCACCAGCAGATTCAGCCCCAGGTTGCGCACCAGCGGCATCCGCCGATGTCCCCCCACGGCCGCCGGCGAAACCACCTTGCCCAGCACCTGCCGGAAGTGCTCTTCCAGGTAGACCAGATCCGCCGGCTCAGCCGAGTCCGGGCGTATCCGCCGAATCCCCTGCTCACACAGGGCCGGCTCCACCTCTTGCGCCAAACAGCGGTACTGCGCCTCGACCATGGCGCGGACGCGCTTGCCGATGCCGTCCATCTGCGCCGCCTGCGACAGCCCTGAGGGATCGGCGAAACCCGGCCCCTGCTCGCGGGCCGACTTCAGGCTCCCCACCCGCACCATGAAGAACTCATCCAGGTTGGAGGCCGTGATCGCAAGGAATTTCGCCCGTTCCAGCAGCGGCGTGCCAGGGCAGCAAGCCTCGTCCAGCACCCGCTGGTTAAACTCCAGCCAGCTCAATTCGCGGTTGAGGTATTTCGGCCGCCCGCTCATGCACAGACTCCCCTCGTCAGCCCTGCCGCGGGCACAGCACGACCTTCTGCCCATAGACCTCGGCAAACAACGTCGCCTTCTGCTCCAACTCCAGGCGTTCGACCGTCGGATCGGCGACCCCCGAGATCAGCAAGCGCAGCTCGCTGCCGACGCTCTCGACTCCCTCGACGCGCAGGCGCTGCGAGTGGCTGTGCTCAAGCGCGTCCGCCACCCGCAGGATCGCGGCCAACTTGCAGACGGCCAGACGGCGGTCACGACTCAGTGTCCCATACAGCTCGTGCGTCATCAGCGGATGGGCACGGCGATGGTAGCGCGCCACCAATGCGACCAATTCCCGGTCCCAGGAATTCAGACCAAAGATGTCGCTATTGCAGATCAGGTACATACTGTGTTTATGATGGCTGCGAGTGCTGATAAACATGCCGACTTCGTGCAGCAGGGCAGCCACCTCGAGGATGAGCCGGTGCCGCGGTTCCAGCCGATGCTGCGCGCTGAGGGCATCGTACAGTACCAGACAGGTGCTGGCCACGTGCCGCGCGTGCGCCATATCCTCGTTGTACTTCTCCCCCAGCGCCACAACCGCATACAGGATTTGCTCCTTAAAGACCTCGTCGACTCCGGCTGACCCGCCCAAGTCGGCGAGCACCCCGTCGCGCATACTGACCGTGGTGACGTAGAGGTACGGTCGCCGTAACGCCTGGGCCAGCTTCACGTAGGTCAGCAGGGCGGCCCCGAGGGTTTCGGCCTCGGGGTAGGTCAGACTGTAGCGGCGCACCAGCTCATCTTCCGACTGCGCCAGCACCTCTTCGGCCACCTTGGCCACCCCCTTGACCGGCAAAGCGACCAACCCCTTTGACTCCCAACCGGGCTGCAGTTGCGAGGCCGCCAGGCGAGCGTCGCCGCCAATCGCCAGAATCTGCACCGCCTTCAACGACGGCGCCGCAAAACAAGACTTCACCAGACTGGCAAAACGCTCGATGTGCGCCTCCATCACCTCGCGCCGACCAAGCGCGCTCAGACCCCCCGCCTCACGCAATTGCCACAACCGCAAGGCGCCCAGCCGGTGCTCCTGCGTAAAGGTCACCTTCCCGTCCCGCAGCGCCAGTACCTCGGTGCTGCCACCGCCGACTTCCACCGCCAGGGTGACCACCCCGGGGGCAAAGATAGGGTTGCGGCGGAAGCGCTGTACGCTGAGGTAGGTGTAGCGGCTCAGTTCGGCCTCTTCGACCACCTGGATTTCCAGGCCGGTGGCCACGTAGATACGGTCGATGAACGTATCGCGGTTGGTCGCTTCGCGGACCGCGCTGGTAGCGACGACGCGGACATGCGCGGCATCCAGGGGCATGCGGTACTCTTGTTCCAGGTGGCGAGCAAACTTGCGCAACACCTCGACGCAGGTCTCAATGGTCCGGGGGGCGATCTCGCCATGGGCGAAAACATCGTCACCCAGCGCCACATTCTGGCGTGGCTGTTCGAGGATGCGCGGCACGCCGTCCGCGCCCACCTCCGCCACGGCCAGGCGGATCGAGGTGGTGCCCACGTCAATCACCGCCAGTTGTCGCACTGCGTCGCCCATCAAAGACCTCGGGTTTACTCTCAGTGCTTGCCGCTCACGACCTCGCGAGCCCAGCCCGCCGCGCCCATCACCGTGGCGTCGTCACCCAGCTTGGCCGCGACCACTTTGAACAGGCTCTCGAAGGAGGGCATGGCGCGGGCCTTGGCGCTAGCCGTGACCTCGCTGCGGAACAACTCCGGCATGGCCTCGACCAGCCCGCCGCCGAGAACCACCGTATCCGGTCCGAGCAGGTTCACCGCGTTGCCCACCGCCACCCCAATCCAGCGCGCCGCCTGGCGCACGATGCGCTCAACCGCCTTGTCGCCAGCCTGAATAGCCTCCGCCAGCGTGTTGCTGCGCACGTTGGCCAGGTCAGTCCCCGCCGCCGCCAGCAGGTGCGGCGCCTCGCCACGGAAGGCCGCCGCCGCCGCTGCCGCCGAGATCGCCAGACGGCTGGCCACCGCCTCCAGGCAGCCCGTCCGCCCACAGCCGCACAGAGGCCCCTCGGGCTGCACCTGCATATGCCCGATCTCCAGCACGCTGCACGTCTTGCCGCGCAGAATCTTGCCCTCATACACACAGCCGCCCCCAATGCCCGTGCCGGGGAACACGCCCAGCAGGCAGCGTGAGCCCTTGCCGGCCCCGAAGAGGTACTCGCCGTAGACCCCCGAATCGACGTCGTTGACGATCACCGCCGGGCAGCCGAAGGCCGCCTCGAGCGTCTTGCGCACCGGCGCCTTAGACCAGCCCAGGTTGGGCGCGTAGAGGATCACGCCGGCATCCAGATCCAGCGGCCCCGGACAGCCCACCCCGATGCCGGCCAGACGATCATGCGTGATACTGAGCTCGCCGAGCAGTTCCTCGATGGTGCCCATCACGCGCTCCAGGCCCGCCTTCATGCCCTCGGAGCCTTTGGTCTTGCGCCGCTTGCCGCCGATCTCCTTGAACCCGGCGTCGTAAACCTTCGCCTGCATCTTGGTGCCACCGAGGTCGAAGCCCACCCAGACCTTCTGCGTCGCCATGGTTGTCACTCCCGCAGTGCTGCCTGACCACCTTCCCGCTGACGGCCCTGACTCATCAACAGGATCACCGGACACACCACGGGGAAAGGTAGCATGCCAATGCACCCGCCGGACGAAAACACCGCAAAAAAGCGACCTGTGCAATAAGGGAGTCCGCCTGGAGCGCTGAAGGCGCGCGGCCATACCAGCCCAGGGCAACGCCCTGGGAATAGGATAGTTATGGGTTTGAGCCCTGTAGGGGCGAGCTATCTGCCCTACCTTCGCGCCGAGGTCGCATGGTCCGCCC
>CAILKC010000437.1 GCA_903834675.1 uncultured Victivallales bacterium
CTTCAGGGCTCAATCTGTGGGGTGAACGGGTACCCAGGGCGTTGCCCTGGGCTGGTATAGAGCGCCCCTTTGGGGCTGAATACCTCGGCCCATCCTTATTGCACAGGTCGGGAATTACTCCCATATGACCGCTGCAAATCCAACATCCTGAGTCCCCGGCTGCCATCCCAATACCGCCATCGTCCTTGCTGGCGGGGCCAACGTGCCGCGTTGTATCGCGTTCGTTCCACACTCACCTAGCCAACTTTACCACCAGTGCCGAAAGGTGTCAAAAACTGCGCGGAATGCAGGGCGCAAGTCAGCTCCGTAGGGGTTTCTGGGAGGCGCCGCGCTCATCGGCGGGTTGCTCGTGCTGGTCCTCATCGCCACGTACTACACTCGGCTTAGCCGGGTCATGCTGTTCTGGGTCGCCTTCGTCCTGACGCGGCCGTTTGGGGCCACTTTCGGCGACCTTCTGACCAAGCCCATCGCCAAGGGCGGACTCGATTTCGGCACCCTCGGCTCCTCGCTGGTCCTCGCGTCCTTGCTCGTGACGTTCATGATCTACACGAGTATGATGAGCAAGAGGCCTGCCACCTGAGCCGTGGCGCGTGGGGTCGGCGGGCTTGGAGGGGTTGCCGCGGGCGACGAGTCCAAGGCGTCAAGCCAGCTCGACCCACGGCGGCAACGCCACCTGCGCCCCGCACTGCGGCTCCGGATTGACAGCCCGCGAGTGGGCATGTACGATACTGACCAGTCAGTTCTGTAAGGGCGTATTTCGTCGGCGTGGACCAGCGGATCGACAGCGGGGGCACAAGCGTGAATCGTAGGTATACCCAGCGCGGGGTTGGCAGGTTGGCGGGTTGGCAGAGGGGGCACGCGGCAGTCCTGGTGCTCGGACTGCTGCTGGGCGCGGGGCTGGTCACATCCTGCGACAAAGGGGGTGGCGGCAAGGGGCCACCGACCAAGGTTGCCGCGAAGCGGGTGGTACCGGTCACCGTCGCGGCCGTCATCACGAAGCCGGTGCCGGTGGAACTGAACACCTTCGGCACGGTGCAGACTGAGGCGAGTATCGCCATCAAGTCGCAGGTGAGCGAGGTGCTTCGGAAAGTGCATGTCGCGAAAGGGCAGCAGATCGCCCGTGGCGACCTGCTCTTCACTCTTGATAGCAGGCACATGGAGATCGCCTTGGAACAGGCGCGGGCGACGTTGTCGCGGGACCGGATCCAGGCTGCCAACGCCGAGGTAGAGGCAGAGCGTGCCCGCCTGTTGGTAGAGAAGAAGATTGCCGCTCCGACGGAGGCGGACCGGACCGCGGCTGAGGCTGGGGCTCTGGCGGAGACGGTCAAGGCGGACGAGGCCGCGGTCGCCAGTCTGCAACTCGATCTGGAGCACTGCCGCATCTATTCGCCCAGCGACGGGCGCGTCGGCAACATTCTGGTTCACGAGGGCAATCTGGTGCAGGCCAACGAGGTGCCGCTGGTGGTCATCAACCAGATCCGGCCGATCGATGTTTTCTTCGCCATCCCGCAACGTGAACTGGCCCGCGTCCGCACGCACGCGGCGGAAGGCGAGGTCATGGTCGAGGCCGCTCTTCCGGAGACGCCTCAGGCCCCGGAGACGGGTCGCCTCACGTTCATCGACAATGCCGTGGAGGCGGACAGCGGCACCATCCGCTTAGCGGCCACCTTCCCGAATCCCGGTGAGCGCCTCTGGCCGGGCCAGTATGTACGGGTGCGTCTGCTGCTGACGGTGGAGGCTGATGCTGTCGTGGCGCCGGCGCGTGCGGTGCAGACCGGCAGCGAGGGGAAATATGTGTTCGTGGTGCAGGAGGACCAAACGGTGGCACTGCGGCCGGTCCGCGTCAGTCGCACCCAGGGTGAGGATGCCGTGATTGCCGCTGGCCTCCAGGCGGGGGAGTTAGTCGTGACGGATGGCCACTTGCAGTTGGCCAGCGGCAGCAAGATCGAGGTTCGTGCCGCGGGCGCGCCGACGGACACCCGCCAACAAGGGTCTGCCGCTGCGGCCTCCAGCGCTCCACCGGCAGCCAGAGTGGAGAAGCCATGAGCATCTCCGACCTCTTCATCCGGCGGCCGGTGGCGACCGTTCTGCTGATGTTTAGCATTCTGCTGGTCGGAGTGATCGGCTACCGGCTGCTGCCGGTGAGCGACTTGCCCAACGTCGATTTCCCGACGCTTTCCGTCAGTGCCTCGCTGCCCGGGGCCAGTCCCGAGACCATGGCCTCGGCGGTCGCTACGGTTCTGGAGAAGGAGTTCACCACCATCGCGGGAGTGGACTCCATGAGTTCCACCAGTTCGCTGGGGCAAACGCGGATCACGCTGCAATTCGCCTTGACGCGTAACATCGACGCGGCGGCCCAGGACGTGCAGGCGGCGATTGCGCGGGCCCAACGCCGCCTGCCGAGCGGAATGCCCTCGCCGCCGTCCTACCGCAAGTCGAATCCTGCCGACCAGCCGATCCTCTTCATCGCTCTGAGCAGTCCGACGGTGCCGCTGTCGGCGCTCGACCAGTATGGCCAGACCATGAGCCAACGCATCTCGATGGTGGAGGGCGTCGC
>CAILKC010000438.1 GCA_903834675.1 uncultured Victivallales bacterium
GGACCGGCCGCGGCTCGCGGCCAGCGCCTGCGGCCAGGCGCCTCTCCAGGGAATGGACCGGCCGCGGCTCGCGGCCAGCGCCTGCGGCCAGGCGCCTCTCCAGGGGAATGGACCGGCCGCGGCTCGCGGCCACTGCCGACCCGACGGTCGGCGGTCCCAGGGGAATCGCTGGAGATGCGGTGGGCTCCACCGCCGTTTTCTGGAGATGCGGTGGGCTCCACCGCCCGCGCCTGAGGCCAGGCGCCTCTCCAGGGGAATGGACCGGCCGCGGCTCGCGGCCAGCGCCTGCGGCCAGGCGCCTCTCCAGGGGAACGAGCTGCCCCCCCGCTTCCCCCTCCGATTTGACAACTCTGCCTGCCGCAGGACATTAGCGGCTTTTCCCGTCACCCTCTCGGACTCGCAGACAGGATCGGATCGAACCCATGGCGAAGTTCACGGTCGACACGCACCTGTTTCGCGAACTCGGCGAGCTGCTGGTGGGCCGTGACTCGACCGCCCTGGTCGAGTTGATTAAGAACGCCTACGATGCCGACGCCACCCGCGTCACGGTACACGGCGAGGACCTCGCCGACCCCGAGCACGCTCGCATCGTGATCAGCGACGATGGCAATGGCATGACGCCGCGGCAATTTGAAGACGGTTTTCTCTGCATCGCCTCACGCCTCAAGGAGGAAGGTGGCCGCCGCAGCCGCCGGCACGGCCGCCGCTACACCGGGGCCAAAGGCGTCGGTCGGCTGGCAGCACACAAGCTGGCCCGCCGCATGCAGATCTACTCCATCCCCGACCTCGCCAGCAATCAGCCCGACGCCGAGGCCGTCTGCGCCGCCATCGACTGGGACCTGGTCGAGGCCTGTCGCACTCTCGCCGAGGTGGAGAATACCGCCGCCCTGACCCTGCTGGCTGAACCCCGCGACCCGGTGCAGCAGGCCGGCACCATCATGGAACTCCAGCGCCTGCGCCGCTGCTGGACCCCGGCCGAGCGCACTCGCCTATTCTGGGAAATCCAGACTTTCCAGCCCGCCGAAGCCCTCATCTCCCTGCCCGCTGGCGTCCTGGACAAGCCGCCGCTCTTCGACCGCCCCCGCGTCTACGATACGGCCGCCGCCGACCCCGGCTTTCGGGTCGATCTCACGGGTGATTTCGAGGTCGGCGAAGAGTTTTGGCAGGCCGTGTTGCAGACCGCCTTCTGGGTCATCGAGATCGACGCTCGCCAGGAGGACCGCACGGTCTACTTCCGCATCACCCCCACCAGCCGCTGCCTGGCGGACTGTCCGACGGCGGAGCAGGCCACCTACTCCATGCCGCACCCGGATCCGGTCAATGGCCCCTTCTTCCAGGCCCGCATCCTGGTGCGCGAAGGCTCAGGGAATTTCGGCACCTCGCAGCGCGGCTGGGTCGGCCGCAACGCTGGCATCCGCGTCTACATGGAAGGCTTCCGCGTGCTGCCCTACGGCGCTTCCAATGACGACTGGCTGGAGATCAACGCGGACTTCAAGCGCACGCGCACCTTCCGGCACCTGGAGCCCTTTGGCTTCCAGGATGGCGAAGTGGAACAGAAGGATGCCGCCTACATGTTCCTGCGCAGCGATGCGTACTTCGGCGGCGTCTTCCTGACTCAGGCCGGCGCGCCGACGCTGCGCCTGCTGGTCAACCGCGAGGGCTTCATCCCCGACGCGGGCTACGAGACGCTGGTACGGCTGGTGCGCATCGCCACGGACCTCTCGGTGCGGCACCGCGTGCTGGCGTACCGCGAGCGCCGCGAGGGACGTCGCGAAGCGCGTCGGGAGCGAGTGCAGGAACACCAGGCCCGGCCGACCACCACGCGCCTGGCCCTGCAGGGGACGGTGCGCCAGGCGGTCCAGACCGCCTCCGACCTCGCCGCTCAGGCGCGCCAGCAGGCCGCCGCCTGGCAGTTCGAAGAGGCCCAGAAACTCATTGACCAGGCCGCGGCCCAGTTCGGTAACGCCGCCCAGGTTGCCGAACAGCTCGTCACCGAGCCCACGACCCTACGCGTCATCGCTTCGGTGGGCTTGCAGATGGTCTCTTTTGTCCATGAGATCAGGACCGTGCTGACCACCGCCGGCGAGCTGGACCACACCCTCAAACGGCTCCGTAGCACGGGCAAGGTCTATCCCTCCAGCGGCACCGTCTTCGCCCGCCTGCACGCCGATGTCAACCGCATGCGGCAGGAGATCGAACGTCAGGCCTCTTACCTCACTGAGATCACCAGCCCCGATGGGCAGCGCCGCCGCTCCCGCCATAGTCTGCGCGAGCGCTTCGAAGCGGCCGCCGCCTACGTCCAGGAGGCCACCCGGCGGACCGAGACCACACTCAGTAACGAGATTCCCGCCGATCTCAGGTCGCCGCCGATGTTCCGCTCTGAACTGGCCATGGTCTTCACCAATCTGCTCACCAACGCGGTCAAGGCGGCAGGCAGCCAGGGCCGCATCCGTGCCTGTGGCGGGGTGGAGGGCAGCGACGCCCTCACCATCGTGCGGCTCGAGAACAGTGGCCGCGCCGTGGATCTGGCCGACGCCGAGAAGTGGTTCCGGCCGTTCCAATCCACCACCCTCGACGCCGATCCGCTGCTGGGACAAGGCATGGGCATGGGTCTGCCCATCACCCGGGACCTGCTCGACGAGTACGGCGCCAGCATCCTCTTCGTAACGCCCTCGGAGGGCTTTGCGACCGCCCTGGAACTGCGCTTCCCCGGCCTGGCCCCCGCTGCCGCCACCGAAGCCCCCGCGCCGCCCAGTCAACCCTGAACGCCCAGATTACCTTCGGCGCTGAGACAGCCTGACAACGGGCCGCCGCGCGGTACAGTACCGTCCGCCAACCGGGCAGCCAGGCTGGCCAGTCAGGTCCGTGTGCCCCAGCCCCAGACGGGTTCGCCCCCTACAGGTCCGCGGTGACGAACAACACAGCAAACCAACAGACTCTGATTGCACGGCACTTCGAGCCGGTGCGCCGCCGGTTGCGCAGCGTGCGCCTGGCGGGCGGCTGTATTGCGGCCCTGGGCCTCTTTGCGGCGGTCATTCTGCTGGCCGATGGGGTCGAGCGCCTGCAGGCGCTGCGTGAGAGCTGGGTCCTCTGGACCGCGGTCCTGGCGGCAGGGCTGGCCCTGGCCGTGCTGACCCGAGCCGGCCTTGTGGCCCTGCTGCGCGGCCCGGCGGCACGGGAACTGGCCCTCGAGGTCGAGCGCGCCCGACCTGAACTGCTCGATTCGCTGATCTGTGCGGTCGAACTGCAACAACGCGCCGCCGCGCCGCCGAATGTCCTCGAACAGGCCCTGCTGGACCAGGTCCACGCTCGCCTGGACTGCGGCGCCCCACTCGCCGACGTCTTCCGGGAGGCCTTGCACTGGCGGCGCCTGGCTTTGCCCGCGATGCTGTTTGCCGCCTGCATGGCGCTGGCGCTCCATTCGCGCGCCTGGCAAAAGGCCGCGGCCCGCCTGGCCGACCTGCGGCGCGGCGAGAACACCGGCCTGGTCCTGCAGGTGCCGACCGAGCCGGTTCCCGAGCATACTGACGTCCGCATCGATGCCGACGTCCGGCGCTGGGAGACCGATGCGAGCGTCGAGTATGCCGACGCCGAGGGCCGCCACCGGTTCCGCATGAATCGCGCTGACGGGGGCCGTTCCTTCTTTACCTTCTATGACCTCACGCAACCCCTGCGCTACCGGGTGGTTACGCCCTCGCTTGCCAGTCCCTGGCAATGGCTTACGACCTACCGCCCCCCGAGCTTCGAAGAGGTCATCCTGCAGGTCGAACCCCCGGCCTACACCGGCCGCGAAACGCAGAAACTCGACGGTTTTCGCAACCTCCAAGCGGTTGTCGGCAGCCGGGTCAGCATTCGCCTGCGCTCGCAACCCGGCGTCACGGCTCAGTGGCAGGGTGAGAGGACAACCACCGCGTTTGCCAGCGCCCCCGACGGCGTCGCAACCCATGAGTTCAAGGTCGAACGCGACGGCACCTACCGCGCCGTCTTGCGCAGTCCGCCAGGCTACGAGGCGCAGGGACCCGAGCTGCTCCTGATCGCCCAGCCTGACCTGCCACCGGTGGTCTCTCTCCTCAAACCGGGACGCGATGCGCAGGCCGGTAAGGATGACACCGTCGCCCTGGAAGTGCGCGCCGGCGACGACTTCGGCCTGCGCCGCCTGGTGCTGACCTACTCCATCTCCGGCGCCGAGCGCCAGTCAGCCCTGCTCTTCGACGCTGGCCCCGAACGGGTTCTGGACCAGACCGTCGAGCACGATTTCAACCTGGCGACCCTGCAGGTGGAGCCCGGCGACGTGATCACCTACACGATCACTGCCGTCGATAATCGCGAGCCGGAGGCGCAGGAGGCCCGCAGCGACGTCTGCTTCATCGTCGTGCGACCGCCATTCGAGACGAAAGAGCAGGAGGGCAAAGAGGGGAAGGAGATGAAGCTGGACATCAGCGCCCTGATCGCCGAGAGCAAACGGCTGATCCGCTTTACCTGGGATACGCTCGGGATGCCGGAGACCGAACGGGCCAAGCCGACC
>CAILKC010000439.1 GCA_903834675.1 uncultured Victivallales bacterium
ACCACCTTCCAGCTTCTACCCCCGAGAAGAAGGACGCAGGGCTCCTCGGGCTTGGCCCGGAAGAAGGAGCTTTCATGGACGGAGCCCACCTGGTCGCCGCCGTACATGACGGCGAACAGCGGCGGGCTGGTGAAGACCGAGCACAGCTCCATGAAGTTCCGGTAGCCGAAGGTCTTCTCGCCCGCCTGGCCGAATCCCATCAGGCCTTGGTCTTGGCTGAGGATCTGCGCGTCGAGCATGTGGCGAACGATGGCGCGCTGGTCGGCGGCTGGAATGGTGGCGAAGCCCGGCATGCGGCCCAGCCAATCGCGCCAGGTCTCCACCCCGATGCCTTTCTCCTGCAGCGCCAGCGCCATGATCTGCTGGGCCAGGATGTGTGCCGGGTAGGCCGGCGGGGTGATCGGCTCGACGTAGCCCCGCGACCACAGCTCCAGCAGCCCCGCGGCCCGGATCAGCGCGTCGTCGTCGGTCGCCAGGAACAGGCAGTTCCGCGCGGCCCCGGCGCGCCTGCCGGTGCGCCCCAGGCGCTGCAGGAATGAAGATACGGTAGCGGGCGCGTCGATCTGGATGACCCGGTCGAGGTCGCCCACGTCGATGCCCAGCTCCAGGGTGCTGGTGGCGACGATGACGCAGTCGGCGCCACTGCCGAAGGCCTCCTCGGCCCGGCGCCGCTCATCCAGGCTCAGGGAACTGTGGGATACGAAGGTGCGCACCCCCAGCTCCCGCAGGCGGGCGGCCAGCGCCTCCACCCGTGCCCGGCTATCGCAAAACACCAGCCTCTTCTCGCCCCGGTGGAGCCGCGAGATGACGATGGCTGCGTTGTCGAGGCTTCCGACGTGGTCCAGCTGGACGTCGGCTCTCCGGCTCGCGGCTTCCGCCGGCACCAGCAGCGCCCTCTCCCCACCGCAGTGCCCGGCGAGCCAGTTGAGCAAGTCCGGCGGGTTACCGACGGTGGCGGACAGGCCGATTCGCTGCAACTCCCGGCCCGCGAGCCGCCCCAGGCGCTCCAGGACCGCCAGCAGGTGCCAGCCGCGATCATCCCCGGCAAACCCGTGGATCTCGTCCACCACCACCGCCCGCAGGTTGGCGAAGAGGGTGGCGTGGTCCACGCGGGTGGAGACCAGCAGTACCTCCAGGGACTCTGGGGTGATCAGCAGCACATCCGGCGGGTCGTTCCGAAGGCGGCGCCGGGCACCAGCGCTGATATCGCCATGCCACAGGCCGCAGCGCCGGCCGAGCAGTTCGCAGTAGCGGCCCAGGCGGGGTTCCAGGTTATTGAGGAGCGCTTTGATGGGGCAGATGTAAAGGATGGCGAGGCCACGCCAATCCTCCGACAGCATGCGGGAGAGCAGCGGCAGGATGGCGGCCTCCGTCTTGCCGCCGGCGGTGGGGGCGATCACCAGCGCGTGGCTGCCCCGCAGCACGACCGGAATCGCCTGCTCCTGGAAGGGCCGCAGTTCGCGCCAACCCAGGCTGTTGACGATATGGTGTTGCAGCGCCGGATGGAGTTGGTCGAAGGCTGGCATGGGATGTGGTCGGCCCTTCAGGCCTGCAATATCGTTTTGTTGCCAGTAACCCAGGGCGACGGGCGGGTACACCCTTGCCCTGGGCTGATATAGCGCTGGCCCTTCAGGCCGCCGGACCATGAGCAGTGCTGTGGTCGGCCCTTCAGGCCTGCAATATCGTTTTCTTGCCAGTAACCCAGGGCGACGGGCGGGTACACCCTTGCCCTGGGCTGATGTAACGCTGGCCCTTCAGGCCGCCGGACCATGGGCAGTGCTGTGGTCGGCCCTTCAGGCCGCCCTCACGGCAACTCGATGTCGTCCACCCCGGTGGCGGCTGCGGCTTGCCGTTCCACGGCGTGCAGTTCCGCCTCCTGGACCGTTAGTTGGTAGTGCTGCCGCGGGTCGAAATCCGGGTACTGGTCGATGCGGTCGAGCACATCGGCCACCAGCTTCTTGAGGAAGATCCTGGGCGCCACGCCGACCTTGCCGCCGAGCCGTCCGGCCACCGCCTGGGCCAGGGCGTCCACATAGCTGTCGCTCGCCAGGAGTGATACGCGGTCAGGGGCCGTCGCATGCTGGGTGAAGAGATCACGGACCTTGCGGCCGACCTCGCCCAGGCGCCGCAGGTCGAAGGCCGCCAGCCGAATCTGCACCGCCCGCGGGTTGTCGAAGCGCGCCTCGGTGGCGAAGTCCACGTGCAGGCGCTGAGCCAGGGGTTCACTCCGCTGCACGCCCTGTGGCCCGTCATAGAACGCCGCGGTGCCGGTGATCAGCAGGTAGAGCCCGGGGAAACGGCCCGAATCGATCTCGTCGATCCATTGCCGTAGCGCGTTGAGGCTCTTCTCACGCACGTCGCCGCGGGCGCGCTGGATGGTCTCCACCTCGTCCAGCACCAGGTATAGCCCCGCATGCCCCGAGTCCCGCAGGACCATCAGCAACCCCTGTAGGAAACCCATGGCGCCATAGTGGTCGATCTCGCCCTTCACCCCGGCTTGGCGCTTCACCGCGGCCGCCACATTCGGCTGGCCGGCAATCCAGGCGGCGATGCCCTCCGCCAGGGCGGTGTCGCCGGCGACCATGGCGGTGCGGTAACCGCGCAGGGCCACGGCGAACATCGGCGCCCGGCGGCTGATGGCGGCGAGCCGCTTTTCCATGAGCTCGGTGGACTGCTCCACCAGCGCCGCTTCGCTGGTAACGGCCGTACCGCCTGCCGCCAGCACGTCCTGCTCCAGGGTGTAGAACCAGCCGTCCAGGATGGTCCGAAGTGCCCCCGCCGGGGTGTCCGGCGTGCCCAGCCGCTCCATCAGGCGCCGGTAGACCGTCTCCAAGCGGTGCAAGGGCGTCTCGGTCTCGGAAATCTGTACCTCGGAGGTCGCAAACCCCGCCTGCCGCGCCTGCTCGGAGAGCCAGCGCGAGAGGAAGGTCTTGCCGGTGCCGTACTCGCCCCGCACGGCCTTGAACCTGGCGCCGCCGGCCTTCACGGATCCCATCTCGTCCCGCAGCACCACGTCGAAACGCTCCAGGCCGACCGCCAGCAGGTCGAGCCCCGACGCTGGGACCGTCCCCCGGCGCAAGGCATCGATGACTTCGTCGCGGCGCTGTCGGCTGACGCTGTGCATGTGCTGTTACCCTATACCATCGGACGGCGGTGGAGCCCACCGCATCTCCACCATTCCCTTGGAGAGGCGCCTGGCCTCAGGCGCGGCGGTGGAGCCCACCGCATCTCCACCATTCCCTTGGAGAGGCGCCTGGCCTCAGGCGCGGCGGTGGAGCCCACCGCATCTCCACCATTCCCTTGGAGAGGCGCCTGGCCTC
>CAILKC010000440.1 GCA_903834675.1 uncultured Victivallales bacterium
CTGCGTGGCCGCCGCGGCGCCGACGCAGCGGCGCCCTCCAACGCCCTTCGTCCGCCGCGGCGGACGAGGGGCGGAATGGGAAGCGCTTGGGGTCATACGAGGTTGCTGCAAGTCTCATACAAGCAAACCCCTACGGAGCTGACTTGCGCCCGTGGCCGTAGGTATCGTTGATGGGGCCGTTCGGCGCGGTCGGGCTCAGATTGGGTCCAGCGGGTAGAGCGGGCGTCTGATCTTCGTATAGGTGAAGGTGCTCAGGTCCGTCGACGAGAATCCCGGCGTTGCACTCAGGACATAGCTGTAGACGCTGGGTGGATAGGCGACGCGGAAGGCGAAGCCCCCTTTGCAGACGGTCAGGCGGTAGGTCTCCGGCCGGATGCCCATGGCCTGCGGCAGGTCGAGCGTGTTGGGTCCGACCGCGAGCGCATTCAGCAGCAGCGTGACCCCGCCGATCTCAAGCCGCGCCGAGGCGAAGGGCTGGCTCGCGTCCGAGAGGCGGCTGACTCTGCCGGTCAGCCGCAGCGGCGGTCCGTACAAGGGATGCGATTTTCCGCCGACGTCCAGCGTGATGGTAGCCCCCACGCCGGCGCTTACCGCCCGCGCCGCCGCCTCGGGATCCCAGAGCTGTACGAAGGCGGAGTCCACTCCTTGCCTGAGGATCTCGCCCAGCAGCGCGGTTCCGTCGCCTGGCGTGCCGGCGCCGATGTTGTCGCCGCCATCGGCGATGGCAACCGGCGGCTGGGCGGAACGCGCCGCCAAGCGTACCGCCTCACGGGCATCGGGCAGAGGCACCCAGTAGTCCTGGCGGTGCGCGAACAGCAGGGCTCCGAGTTCGTCGGCAGCGCCTTGCGCCAGGCCCCGGTCGGCGTCCGCGGTCACTACCACCCCGACCCCGACCTCGGGTACATCCTGCTGCATGAAGCCCTGGGCCGGACAGGCCAGCAGCACACCGGGGAGGGTGCGTTCCATCTCGGCGGCGCGCTCGTAGATCAGCCTCATGGGCAGATCCTGCGGCAGCACATTCAGCGGCGGCCCGATCAGGAGCGGCGGCTTGGCGAGCGCGGTGACCGGCCTGATCTCGCCGCGCAGCGCCCGCCACAGCACGTCGGCCACCTCCCGACCGCGCTCCGGCATATCGGTATGCGGATAGCAGCGGTAGACGCTGACGATGTCCGCCTGGCGAATCATGAGCGGGGTCAGGGTTGCATGCATGTCCAGGGTTACAGCGATGGGGATTCCGGGACCGACCAGGCGCCGGACCTGGGCGAGGATCACGCCCTCGCCATCGGCCTGACTCTCGGTCACCATGGCGCCGTGCAGGTCAAGGTACACGGCGTCTACGGCGGTCTTCTGCAGCGTCTCCAGCAGGCCGCCGACGATCTCGGCGAACGCCTCATCGGTCACCCTGCCCCCCGGCGGGGCCGCCGCATACACCGACCCCAGCAGCTCCACCGCATCACGGTGCCTCTCCATGGCTGCCACGAAACCGCCCAGGCAACCGGGCGCATCCGCCCGCACCACATCGGCCCCGTAGCGGGCGCCACGACGGAAGCTGCCCAGGTCGGTCAGGACCGGGTTGAAGGTATTGGTCTCGTGGGAAAAGCCGCCGACCAGGATCCTCTTCATCTGCGACTACTCCTGACTTCTGACACCCGCCGCCGGGTTCACAGCACGCCGTGCTTTTGGAAGGTCGCGACCACACTGGCTCCGGCCCGCAGTTCAGCGCGCACCGTGCTCTCGGCGTTCACCTTCTCCCAAGCCTTGGCCACGACGCGGTCCACGAGGTCCCGCGGCACCACGACCACGCCGTCCACATCGCCGAAGACCAGATCGCCCGGACACACTGGCACCCCGCCACAGACGATCGGGGTGTTGCGGCGCTTGCCATCCATGCGCCCGAGGGAGTCATAGGGCGTCAGCCCGGCGGCGAAGGTCGGGAAGTTCAGCGCCGTGATCTCCGCGTAGTCGCGAACCCCGCCATCGGTGATGACGCCGGCGGCCTGCCGGCCCACCGCGGCATTGCTCAGCAAGCCGCCCCAGAAGGCCGATAGCTCGCGCGCCTCGCACTGGGCCACCACCACCTGGCCCGGCTGGAGATCGTCGATCAACTCCATCTCAAGCTGAAAGGGCCGGGCCGGGACTGCGCTCACCGCTTCCAGGTGGATGGTGACGGCCTCGCCCCAGGTCTTCATGGTCGGCAGAAGTGGCCGGATGCGTGGATCCAGGCACTGCCGACGGACCCCCATGGCGTCCATGACATCCATGAGCACGGCACTGCCACACTGGGCGAGTTGATCATGGTAGCGGCGGTATTGCACAGGCGTTCTCCCGAAACCCCTACGGTCCCTGGTCACCACAGCGGCCGCCCGCGGCGTCCTGCCTTCAGCCCTGCGGAAAATGCTGCCTGACCCAGGCGAGAGCCTCGTCCGGGGTCTCGACCAGGTGTTCGAGACGGGCATCCTCGAGCGCCCGCAGCAGCGCTCCCATCTGCGGACCCGGGCGGTAGCCGGCCGCCAGCAAGTCATCCCCCCGCAACAGGGGTTTCAGCACCGGCGGCGTTGCCTGCTCTTTCTCGTAGGCCAACCGTACCTTCTCATACACATCGAGCTTACCGTGACTGCCCCCGCAGTCCAGCCGGTGCAGCTCCAGGTGATACGGAAACCCCTCGTCGCGCAGAAAGCGCCGCCGTTTGGCTTCCCGCATGTCGGGCACGTGCATGAAGTGCATGTGCTCTGCCACCAACTCCACCACCGGCCGACTCAGTTTCGTCGCCCGCCGTAGCCGCGTCAGAATAGCCTCGGCCAGCCTCGCCCCGACCGCGTCGTGGCCGTAGAAGCAGATGCGCTCACTCTCGGTCCGCGTCTCGGGTTTACCGACGTCATGCAACAGGGTGGCCCAGCCCAGAACCGCGCAATCATGAGCCTCCCCAGAAAGCCCCGGCGGGAGCTCCCGCGGCAACGCCTGCACCCGCGCATCCCAGGCCCCCAGCATCGCCAGCGTATGTGCCCACACGTCCCCCTCGGGATGAAACTCCGGCGGCTGCGTCACGCCCTGCAATCGAGCCACCTCGGGAAGCACCACCCGCAGCAGCCCGGTCACCTCCAAAAGCTCCATGCTGCGCCGCGCGGCGCCCTCCGTCAGCATCCGCGTCAACTCGTCCCCCAGGCGTTCCCCGGAGACCGAGGCGGCCAACGCCGCGAGCTCCTGCATCGCCGCCGCGGTCGCCGGGTCCAGGTCGAAACCGGTCCGGGCCGCAAAACGCACCGCCCGCAACAGCCGCAGGTGGTCCTCGCCAAAGCGCAGCCGTGGCTCGCCCACCGTCCGCACCCGCCGCCGCCGGATGTCGTCCACCCCGCCAACCCAGTCCAATAAGCGGCCCTCGAGCGGGTCATACATCAAGGCGTTGATGGTGAAATCCCGGCGGGCCACGTCTGCTTCCGGACCGGTGAAGACGACGTGGTCCGGCCGCCGACCGTCGGAGTACTCACCGTCGCCCCGGAACGTCGCCACCTCGTACGTCCCTTCCGCCAGCGCCACCAGCATCACGCCAAAAGCCTTCCCCACGGGAATGGTGCGCTCGAACAGGGTCGCAATCCGCTCTGGCGTCGCGTCGGTCGCGATGTCCCAGTCCTTGGCCGGACAGCCCAGCAACTGGTCTCGCACGCAGCCACCTACCAGGTACGCCCGCTGCCCGGCGTCACGCAGACGACGAATGACAGCCAGCGCGCCGACATCGCAGGTAAGGGTTGGGCTGGGGGGCATAGGATTCAGCAGTCGCCGGGCGCCGCAGTTCAGGGGCTGACGATCTGGTCGTACGCCGTCAGTGGCCGGTACCAAATGTTACGGAAACGCACCAGATCGCTGTGATCCTGCAGCTTCAGCGGCCCGCTCGGCGCATGCGGCTTGTACTCGGCCGTCTTGCGGTGCTGCGTGGGCCCCTGCAGTTCCTTCATCAGGTGCAGCAGTACGCCATTTTGAAACACCGTCAGATAGGCCGGCGAAACCAGCCGCTCCCCGGCAAAGCGCGGGCCGATCCAGACGATGTCGTAAGTCTGCCACTCGCCCGGCTTGCGACAGGCGTTGACCAGCGGCGGACATTGACCGTATATGGCCCCTGTCGTGCCGTCGGGGTAGGTCAGGTTATCGTAGCAATCCAGCACCTGAATCTCGTACTGACCCAGCAGGAAAACCCCGCTGTTGCCACGGCCTTGGCTAGTGCCCTTGACCACCTCCGGCTCGGCCCATTCGACGTGCAACTGACAGTCGCCAAACTCGGCCTTCGAGTGGATGTCGCCCTTGCCAGGAACGACCTCCATGTAGCCGTTCTCAGTCTTCCACTCGGCCGGGCCGTCCGTCTTGCTGAACCAGTTCGCCAGGTCGCGCCCATCAAATAGCACGATGGCGTCGGAAGGCGGCAGCCCGGCGACCGCCTGGGTGCTGCTGCTGCCCGGCAACACCACCCGGGGCTGCGGGCGCTTGCCGTCGTGAACCCGCCAGCAACTGCCCGGGATGATCGGCGTATCGTCATATCCCACATTCGGCTTGACCGTGTCTGCCATGCCCTGCACTCCTTCACGGAAAACTGCGTACTCGACCGCTTCTCGGTTCGTCCACCGACGCCCCATCGGCTATCGTAAGCACAGACGCCCTCATGTCAAGAAGCGGGCGGCTGAATGCACTCGACCGGAAAGGTGGATCATGGCTCGTCCGTATCGTATCTGCGTGATCAGCTTGGGCTGCCCAAAAAACCTGGTGGACGCCGAAGTCATGTGCGGCACCCTCGCCAGCGCCGGCTTTCAACTCACCGACGACCGCGATGCCGCCGACCTGCTGCTCATCAACACCTGCAGCTTCATCAAGGACGCCCGGACCGAGGCCGACGACGAAATCCTCCAGGCCCTGCGCTGGAAACGCCGCGGTCGCGGGCGCCGCAAAGTCGCCGTGGCCGGCTGCCTGCCCCAACGCGCCCCCGCCGAAACCGCCCAGGCCTACCCCGAGGTCGACCTCTTCCTCAGCCTCGATGACGTGCCGCGGGCGGCGCAGCTCGTGCGCGGACTCCGCGATGCCGATAACCCCGACCACGCCGCCCGCAATGTCCCCGCGGGCCTCCTCCCGACCTACCTCTACGACCACACCGCGCCGCGCCTCACCCTCACCCCCGCGTCCTATGCCTACGTCAAGATCGCCGAGGGCTGCGACCATCGCTGCGCCTACTGCAGCATCCCCGCTATCCGTGGTCGCCAGCGCAGTCGGCCGATCGCCTCGGTGCTCGAAGAGTGCCGTCAACTTCTGGGCCAGGGCGCCGGGGAACTCGACCTGATCGCCCAGGACACCAGCCGCTACGGCCTCGACCGGGACGATGGCGCCGGCCTCGGCGAACTCGTCCGCCAGATCGACACGCTGCCCGGCAAGTTCTGGGTCCGCCTGCTCTATACTCATCCCCGCTACGTCACCGAGCCTCTGATCGACGCGCTGGCCGCCAGCCCCCATGTCGTGCCGTATCTCGATATTCCCCTGCAGCACATCAGCGACCCCCTCCTCAAGGCCATGCGCCGAGGCTTGGGTGGCCGGGAAACGCGGCATCTCATGGAACGTCTGCGCGAACGCTGGCCGGGCGTCGCGGTCCGCACCACCTTCCTCGTCGGTTTCCCCGGCGAGACCGAGGCGGATTTCGAAGCGCTGCTGCACTACGTCAGCGAGTACCGCTTCGACCGCCTGGGCGTCTTCGCCTACTCCCCTGAGGCCGGCACCCCCGCCGCCGAGATCAGCGCGGGATGCGTGCCGCCGGCAACGGCCGCCGCCCGCCGCGATGCCCTCATGGCCCGGCAGCAAGGCATCGCCACCGAGACTAACCGCGCTCTCATCGGCCGTACCCTGAGCGTCATCGCCGACCGCGAAGAGCCCTCGGGCCGCTACCTCGGCCGCACCGCTGCCGATGCCCCCGACATCGATAACGTCGTCCACTTCCGCGGCCCCCGCGGCGGTATCGCTGGCCACTTCGCTCAGGTCCGCATCGATAAAGCCACCGCCTACGACCTCTCCGGCACCGCGGTGTGACCTCTGCCATGCCTGCTACCCGTGCCGTGGGCCCCCGTCCTTTCCGTCCTTGGCGACCACCTGGCTCACGCTGGCGCGACCGATGCCCGTCCTAACGCCTATGGGGCCAGGGCATTAAGCAAGCGCCGTCAGCTTCGGGGCCGAGCCCTCGTACGGCCGGTCGCTGCGCGCCTCTGATTCCGTCTGAGTCCAAGGCTGTTTTGTCTTCCGGCAACCGTGCTTGCTGGCCGACACGACGTGTGAAAGC